>JALSKP010000662.1 GCA_026988815.1 Myxococcales bacterium
CCTTAAAAAGAAGTCGCGATAAAAGTATCGCCATGAACTCGGGCATCGCCTCTCTAGTGATGGTCACCAGCCCCTTTGGATCCGATGCGGACTCCGTGGGCAGCGACATCGAGCACGCGACCGGGCTTCTAGAGGGCGACGAAATCGGATCAGCATCGGGTTTGGGCGGTTTATCTGTCAGGGGCGCAGGTCGGGGCGGCGGTGGAAATGAACGTGGTATAGGCATCGATTCCATGGGAACGAAAAGGGGAAAAGGAATCGGAAAGAACGGAAGAAAATATGGACGGGGACCGAGCAATGGATGGGACAAAGATACCAAAGTACCAGGCAAAGTCATCCCAGGTCCGGTCCTGCTCGACGGTGGACTTGATCGTTCGATCATCCAACGCGTTGTACGTCAACATCGACGAGAACTAAAATACTGCTATGAATTGGGTCTCCAGAAAAACAGGAATCTCACCGGAACCGTAAAAGTAAAGTTCCTAATTTCGGCAGGCGGTAATGTCATGAGCGCTAGGGTGCTTTCTTCAACCTTAAAGGATAATAAAGTTCAATCCTGCATGACCGGTAAAATTCGTCGATGGGTTTTTCCAGAAGCCAAAAGTGGGAAAATCACATCCGTAAAATACCCCTTCAATCTTAAACGTTAAATCAACCAGATCCCTTCTTACGAGAAGAGTTATGAAACAACAAATAACACAAATAGTAATCGCGCTTACCATTATACTATGGTTTGCCCCGCTGCCTACGGCCGAGGCATGTGGAAACGCGGTGGCCTTTTCACGTGGATCAAAACAAGATTTAGCCACCGCCAAAACCCACCTTCAATTGGGCGAAAATGAAGACGCAATAGATCTCGCGGAGACGTCTCTATAGAAAGGGCGACCTTGAGATCGATACCTTTCTTGATGGTGAACTCATAAATGTAAATACGATTACTAATAATCGGCCAACATCTTTAGTAGAACTAAAGATCTACTTGGAAAACCAAAGCGATGCCGAGACTCAACATATTGAAAGCATCAATCATTTTTCAGGCAAGCCTTACAACCTCAAACGCCTGAATCGCGCTCGTATAAAAACCAATACCAAACTCCATATTCCACATGGGTCGCTCGACCATCTGGTTTACTATGTGAGTCGTGAAAAACGTGGCTACTCGGGCCATTCTTTCTTATTTTTCTTCCCTTTCTTTTTAGTCCTAAGCACGGCTATGCAAGCTGGATTTCTATACTCCTGTTTTTCTCAGAAAGCCGTCGAGGACGCGTGGTTTCTAACGAGATCATCTTGCACTCTTTTCCTGGACGAACCTGAAAGGTGGGCGTATTTTGAAGATAATATCAAAAAGGAAAGAGGGAGAGGGGAGCACGAAAGAGGCGTGGAGAAAGACCTGGTTTCTCCTTATCTGGATCACGCCCCCGCCCTCTTGCCAAAAGCTTAGGGCATGTTCATATCGATGACCGTCTTGGGCTCACAAGTGATCTCAGCCATCCAGACATTGATCGTTTGTTTAAAGCCCAGGAGCCCGCGTTTTCAAAATGCAAAACGAGCTATCCAAACGCCGATTCTTTCTACCCCAAACTTCGCTTTAGCATTTCCGATCATAGCGTGAAGGCAATGCCCCAACTCGGCGTTAATGACCCAGGGAGTCTCTTTGAACGATGCGCTCTAAAGACGATTCTGCGGATGCGATTTCCCACCGGTTATGGTCCGCTTTTCGTCGAGATTCGAATTTAGGATTTTTGGGCAGCTTTGTGTTCGCCTTGAGGAAAAGAATTTGTTAGAAAGACTGGCAAGTTTCTAATATTGGAGATGTTGGGTTTCGTCGCTCCGCTCCGTCAACCGCAACCTACATTCGAGATTTCCAATTGCGTGTTTTAGTCTTAGACCCCAGTCAAGCACCACCTACATTCGAGATTTTCCATTGCGTGTTTTAGTTCTAGATCTTCCCGAAAAATGTGTATGGGTGCGATTCAATTACGACGCGGAATTGGTAAACTTGGTTAAGACTATTCCTGGGCGCCAGTGGGATCAAAAGAATCGTCAATGGCGAGTTCCCCTGAGCAAGCTGCCTGATCTAATGCGTCTCTTTTCCGACCATCAATTTAGTTATTCATCAGAGTTAAGAGATTACCTGGAAGATAATCCTGAAGAAGAAAGCACCGAGGAAGAGGAAGAACAAACCCTCGCCTTCTCCGTATCTGAGCTTAATTTACATGCCCAAGAAATGTTGAGAGAAGGGTTTTCGGCGGCTCTTTACCTTGACGGGGAAGTCTCGGGTTTGGCTCGAAATAAAAAAGTGGGCCATGCCTATTTCGAACTTATCGACCGGAGAAAAGGCGTCGTTCTGGCTAAGATCAATGCGATTTGTTTTGCAAAAGTCCGTTCACGTATTTCCGGGCGGCTGGCTCGGGTTGGTAAGCGCATACAAGATGGCGAAAAATATCGCTTCATCGTCAAGCCCGAGCTTTACACCAAACAGGGGCAGTTCCAGGTCATCATTCAAGACATTGAAATGGAGGCGATTTTTAGCACCGCTAAACGCCAACGTGATGAGGTCATCGGCCAACTGAAAAAAGAAAAAATCCTAGAAGACAATCTCAATAAAGAAATGCCCTTATGTCCCCTCCATATTGGCTTGATTAGTGCCTTAGATTCGGACGCCTATAACGATTTTGTGCACGAGTTAGAACGTAGCGATTATCGTTTTCGTGTTCATTTTTTGAATGCGAAGATGCAAGGCGTGGACGCAGCGCTCTCGCTTTCCTCGGCGATAGAAAAATTTCAAAAAATAGACGTCGATATTATCGCCATCGTTCGAGGGGGTGGCGCCAAAAGTTCCCTCGCCGATTTGGACGCCATCGAGGTCGGTCGAGCGGTATGTGTATCGAGAACAAAAATCCTTTGTGGCATCGGACACCACCGAGACCGCGGCGTACTCGATGAAGTTTGTTTGAGCGAAAAAACGCCCACCGCCGCCGCGCAACTGTTGGTTAAGAAGGTTCAATCTTACGCCCAAAACCTTCGAGATATCGAAGAAAAAATTGCCTACTATTCGAAGCAACGCTTGGAAAAAGAAGATGCGTATGTGAAGAAAATCGGCCTACATTTAGAAAAAAACGTTTTGGAAAATACGCGTTCGACGGAAATGGACTTGGAGGCATTGGCGAAAACCATTCCCCAATCTGCCCGATATTATTTACGCGCGTCCAATGGAAGAATCCAAGCTGGTTCGGAGGACCTGGGGGTTTTATGGACAACCCAGTTGTCGAGATCGCATCGAAACCTCGATCGTGAAAGATTGCGTCTTGAAAGTTTGCCGATCGACCGGAAATTAGCCAATGCACACATGCAAATCACACGACTACAGTCCGACCTCGCCAAGCGAAGTACGGGAAAACTCCATGCATTGGAACGCGCGATAGCGCATTTAGAAAAACAATTAGAATGGATGAAGCCTGAGCAAACGCTCAAAAGAGGTTATGCATTGTTGCGTAAGAACGACACAATTATCAAACGTGTGGAAGGATTGAAGCCTGGTGATAGGCTCGATGCTTTTTTATACGATGGACAGATTCAGCTCTCCTTGATCAGTATTAATATGCGAGGAGAAGGGAAAAAGGAGGAAAAAAATGGGAAAGAGTAAGAAGAATTTCGCGCAAACCTTGAAAGAATTGGAAGATATATTGCAATCCATAGAGGGAGAAGAGGTTGATATTGACGATCTTGCAGATCAGGTTGAGCGCGCCTCGGAACTCATTGCAACATGTAGGCATAAAATCGATCGCACGAAAACACGCATAAGCGAGGTAATGGGAAAGGTAGACAGACAGAGTTTAGAAGAAGAATAATGTGATCTAGCTTGAGAGGATTCAGTCAAACTCGTTCCCGTGATCGGGTGGGAATGTTCTTCGAACTAGGCATTCCCACGCGGAGCACAGGAACGAGAAATTTAAAGCATTTTTTAATCCCCGAAAATGATCATACTAGAAGAATAGTGGTTCAGCTTGCTACCTTTAGCTGCTAACGGTAGACTCTTCAAAGAAATTTATCCCGGAAATTATCGTAAAATGAAGTTCTACTGCGATTCGTGCAACACAAAATATGCCATCTCTGACGACAAAGTTCGAGGAAAGGTTCTAAAAGTAAAATGTAAGCATTGCGGTAATGTGATAACCGTTCGTGAATTGGCACCTGTGGCGTCGCCTCCCAAACCGCCAGCGATACCGTCGACCCAAATCCCCCAAACCAATTGGCATTTTTCGATCAACGGTCAATCTACGGGTCCGATGGGTTTGGCCTCGCTCAAAGCAAGATATGCCACGGGCGAAATCGGCGACGAAACCTATGTTTGGCACGATACCTTTGATGGATGGAAGCCAGTTGCAAGTGTCGCTATTTTTGATGATGCCCTGGCGCGAGGCCAGGCCTTAAAACCCAGAACAGCAACGGTGGCGCTCACTGGAATCACCGATGCAGTAGAAGAGATCATGGCATCGACGGAGCGAAAAGGTGTCGCTCCAAAATCTTATAGAAAACGAGATGCAGCGTCGATTGAAGAAGAGGCGCGAAAATCGTCTCCCTTAGGAAGTCGTCCTCTCAACGAAGACCGAATGGAGAAACTTCGTTCAAAGCTTCTTCCTTCAAAACTTGATAAGCCAAAAATCAACCCCCTTCCAATCGCGAAAAAAGCTGAAGATCCTGGTGTCTCGCCTGCGCTACCAAAGGTTGAAAAACCGTTCAAAGAAGCAAAGCCCCTCGCTCAAACGCCTGTTATTGACGAGCCCCAGCCTTCCTTCTTTCCTGAGCCCATCGAAGAAGCCCAGATCGATTTCTCCGCCTTTTCCCCGACCCTCCCCGATTCACTGACCTCCGTCGACCCGATTGCCAAAACCGAACTTCCGGAAAATGTGAATAGCGGCTTCTTCGAGATGGAGGAAAATGCGCCCTTCTTCGAGATGGAGGAAAATGCGCCCTTCTCGCTACCCGATAAGCCCGTCGATTTGTTCGCCCCCGAGGCTGCGACCTATGGGACCGACAACGATGATTCCGATATCATGCCTTTCTTCCCTGAAGGGGCAAGCCTCAATTTAGGCGATGATGAGCCCAGCGAAATTTTCGCTTCTTCTAAATCGTTGCTCATCGAACTCGATAAGATAAAGAAAACTGACCGAAAAAAATCTGTCGTTTTTTTGCTTGCTGGGCTTTTCATTTTCCTTCTTTTAGGGGGCGTTGGAACCTATATGTATCTTAATCGAGAAATCGAAGAGATTGCAAAAGTAGAAAAAGTCGAAGAACGCGAGGCCAAAATCATCAGCTACAAAAAAAGTGAATTGGCCGCCAAATTTGTCCAACTCGACGACGAAGTCATCCCTTCCAATGTTGATATTGAAGGCGAAGGCAAAGGCAAAGGCGAAAATGAGGCGCCTAAAAAGAAAAAAAGCGAAGAGAAAAAATCGCTTAAAGGCACCAAAGTCGCTCAGAAAGAAAAAATTAAAAAGACAATCGCTAAAACGCCAAATAAGAAAGAAAGCGCCGGACTCAGTTCTGAAGAGGAATTACGTAAAAAATTACTGGCCATCGGTTCGACCTCCCCTATCAAACGCCCCGAAGATATGCTCGGCTCGGCGTCGAAAAATAAACCCGGTCTGAGTCGCGTTCAAGCCCAAGCCGGATTCAAAAAAGTGAGCCGCTCTGTTGCAACATGTCGTCAAAGGCACGCCAATCGGTCGGGAAAAGAACTTCAATCTGCCAAAGTAAAAATCAGCGTCGAAGTGCTACCCAGCGGCAAAGTCTCCTCCTTCAGAATCTCGCCCGGCGAGTTAAGACATACCGCGTTTGATTCCTGCATGAAGAGCAAGAAAGAAACGTGGCGCTTCGCCTCATTTGGCGGAAAGCCCGTCAAAATCAATCGTACCTTTATCCTTCAATGATCATTTTCGGATCGCCACCGTCCTTCGTGGACCATTAAAATAAAATGCCCCCTTCGACCTTTCTCCATTGTTGGGTTTCGTAGTGCGGGAGGAACGACCAATTTCTTGACCGCCTTGATGCATGCCTTAATCTAGATCCAATGCGCTCTTTTTTCTTCATTATCATCTTCATCGTCTCCTCTTGCACGACACAAGGTCAGGCTCCCAAGCTTCACGATGATATTCTTGTGGGCAGCGTCAAAAGTGAAAAAAAGTATAAAGGTTTACTTTGGTATAATATTTATATCGACAAAGAAATTAAGGTCGCACTAAGGCTTTACCATCCTCCTGGCCGCACCCGTTTTTACCTCCCTTTGGAATGGGGGGGCCGCAAAGATCTGGGTGACCACATCCATATCAACTCGGCCCAGGGATCGCACGGTCCCCTCGCCTTCACCATCGATCGCGGGGAAGGGCTCGTTGAAATTGATGCGAGAAATGAAGAGTGGGTCGAGCTTCGCTATAGCGTCGATCTCAATGGACGCGATCGCGTTCATCCTCAAAAAGAGGCGGGAAATGTTTTCGCTTTTGTTCCATCGATTCTTATTCGTCCCTCAAGTTCGATTCTTGATCGACTCATCGATTTCCCTGTCGAGATTCATGCGCCAAAAGACTGGACCTTGGTATCGACTTGGCCCCTGCAAAAAAGCGTCCTTTCCCAATCCAATAGTGAGCACAAGGTATGGTCCTATTTAATCGCCGACCCACCTCAATTGGTAGACGCTTTTATCAATGCCGGACCGAAATTGAAAATCAGAACACTTGGAAACCTTTCCCTGGTCATGAATGAAACACAATTTCCGGACTCAAAATATCTCGCCTCCTTCGTCAGAGAAATAGTAAACTCTTTTAGTAACGAGTTGGGAGCATTGGGGCCTATCAGCGTCATTGTGCGACCACGACGACAGAAAAATGAAGGGTACTTCGGAATGGGCAGGCGTGGTGGATTTGTGGTTGAACTAGATAGGATTGACACTTTAAAAAAAGAAGCCAAAATCCTGATCGCCCATGAAGCCTTCCATCTTTGGAACGGACATTCGATTATCGCCAACCCGCAGAGTGATGTCCAAACACGATGGTTCAAAGAAGGGTTAACAGAATATGTGGCGATAAAAAAACTCTTTGAGTTGGGGTATCTTTCTCGGATGGAATTACTTGATGAACTCGCCGCTGGCGCGTCCACATATTGGAGCAATCCAGCCAGGGAAAACCACGCGGTCGAAGGTGAAGATGCTGAAGCCTTTTCCTATGATCGGGGCCTCCTTCTGGCTTTTGCCTTGGACACGATGTTAGCTAAGATATCGCCCAAGCGCTCTATCCAAGATTGGCTGGTCGCGCTTGGTAAATATGAGGGCGCAAAACATCCCGGATATACGCCCTCTCTTCTGAAGGAAAGTTTTTTTGAATTAATGCCATCCAATGATTATACCCGAAACTTTTGGCGTACTTACGTCGACCTTCGCAAGTCTATTGATTTACGGAAACTTTTCGTTGAAGCCGATCTTCACTATCTTCCTCGGCGATTTAATCGGCGCGCTAAAATCGTCGAAATTGAGAAAAAGCATCCGCTATATGAGCTACTTTTCAGGCCTCCGGTAGACACCCGCGAAAGGGCCAAGTAGACTTAGTTCGAGCCTGAAAATCGGAACAAAAATGATCCATGATATCGAAGACAACTATCCAGAATTTCTAAACGATACGATGGGTTATGCGTGGAACGCGTGGGATATTTTGAGCCAGCAGGATATTACCCTCCATGACCGTATCCGTTCTGGGGAGGAAGAAAGCAATACATTGGGTGACCTTGGCGTGTGGGCCTCGTGCCATCACCATCTTAAGGCGCACAATCTGAGCGCATTGATTGAAGACGGATCAAGGCTTTTTCCGCTCCAAGAAAAAACATCTCAAGCCTTAGCCTACGACGAAATTGCGGCAATTATCGCAAACGCAATGATTGAAGATGAGCGCTTCGACGATGCGTCACAATTTTTAGAGGCACGAAAAAAGGACTTTCCCGATGCTGTAGAAATTCGTATTTCTGGCTTCGTGTTAAAAGCAGGTATAGGAGACGTGCAGCTTGGCGAGGTCATCGAAAACGAGGATGAACAAGAATTTCTTTTCGACTTAAGTGAGGCTTTTTTAGAGGCGGGGTTTATCGACGCAGCTCGTCTTAGCCACCAGCGATGCAAGGCATTAGAGGTTGGGAAACTCAGCGCTATCCATGTTGATTTGGCGTCAATGGACCGGCGATTAAACGCAATCTCAACTTCTTTTTCAGGGGAAAAATCCGTTGGAAAAAAAGATGGAGAAGCGCTTAAAAACAATAGCTCCAAAAGCATTAACGGCGACACCAAATAAAATCGCGCTCTTAAATCCTTTCTTTATTGGCGCATCTCCGATCGCTAAAAGCAAAATCAAATACGGCGTGTAGTCCAAACTAAAGCGATAGGAAAATTGTTCATAGCCGGTATTTTGGTAGAGTAAATGCGGAATGGCGATACAGATAACAGTGAGCCACAAAGCTCTATACAAGAATATATCTTTGGCATCTTCATGTTTTTTCGCGGCGAGGAGATAGAAAAAAGCCGGTGAGGCGAAAAGCAAACTCATGCCATGTTTACTTACGATAACGTAGGGAGAGTCGGGTTGAAAACGCGGCAAAAGGGTGAAGAGGGCGGCGAGGTTTTTGGACAAAAAATGGAAATTAAAAAGGCCATAATTTTTAATCCGATCCAACCCTCCGCCGGCGAGATAGGAATGCCCAAATTCTGTCGGAGATTCAAAACGGATAGTGTTGGTGTAGAGTAAAAAGAGTCCCATCGCGAGACAAGGAATAGTAAACCATACACCTTTTTTTAAGGTCTCGCTCCATTCCCCTTTCCGAATTTTTCCCTCGGGGAAAAAAAGAAAAAGGTAAAAGAGAATACACGCAAAAAGCAGTGGCGTTCGTGTAGAAAAAGCCATCGCGGCGAAGATACCAGCAAGAAAAGGACGTCTGAGTTCTAGTGAAAAATAGAGGAAAAGAAGGGTAAAACTTGCGCCCATAATCAAGGCTGTGAACCACACTTGTCCCATCACGGAGAGCCAAAGGTGAGCCGTTCCAAATCCGAAAAGAAGGGTCAACCACATATTTTCTTTTGTCGTACGTCGCGATCTTCCCATTTGGGTAAGGCGCACGAGCAAGAGAAAAATGAGGGCGACATTAAAGGAGGCAAAGAAGACCGTTAGAATAACATCGTTAATCTTATAATCGAAAACCAGGGCCAAGGGCATCATCACAAAGGAGGGTCCAGGCGGGAAAGACATAAAATAGCGTTTTTTCGTTTTTGACCCGATGAGTTCTTTGGGCCCCAAAACCATGGCGTCGCCAGAGAATAATCGGAACCTGCCATTTCGCTTTTTATCTAACCAGGTTCCTTTGAGAAGGGTGCCATCTTTGAAACGTATTTCTTCATAACTTGCCCAATCGTTTCCGTGAGGCGGGTGTTTTTCAAGTTCAAAGGAAACGCGATCTTTTCTTCTGTTCTTCGCGCCCTCATTTCCGAGGGAGGCGGCGATCATTGAATTCAACGTCACGGCTAGATAAGCAAAATGTGGATCTGTGGACGGCTTGGTTATACGGTCAAACGCAAATAGCGAAAAGACAAGCGCGCTGATCGCAAAGATCGCCAGGGCTTGAAAGAGGGCTCGTTTAGAAGCTTTTATTTGGGGAGATTCAGGCAAATTCTAAAAGGAAATTAGAACTTGTAACCAACACTAACCAAACCGAAAACGCCGGTTTCTTTTCCACCAAGGAAATTTGGTCCATCGGTGAGGAAAGGCGTTTGGAAGGTTCCGTCGAGCGAGAAGTTTCCAAAGTTAAGACCCATTCCAGCTGACCATAAAAACTCATAGTTGGTCGCGCTGGTTTGAAGGTTATCTCGGGCATTATCATCAAAGTTATGGCTTTGGAAATTGAAGCGGTATCGCGACGATAATCCAGTTCTGAAAGTAAACCAGTCAACAATTGAATGCTCAAGAGCGAGCTTGAAACCGGGTAGTAAAAGAGTCGTGGTTGAGATGTCTTCGTCTCCGCTATTGAGAGAGTAGGACGAGGTTCCAAAACCGAGGGTAGCGTAGGCTGCAACGGTTGTTTTGTCGGGAAGTTCGTAAACTGGACCTGCTCCACCTTCGAAGAAGAAGTTAAATGCAGTCTGAGAAGAAGAGTCGGCATCGGTTGGATCGTTGGAGTTTGGATCTGTGCCGAATTCATCGGTAAAGCTTGATGAGTTAATATGCAAGATCGCCACGGCACCAAGCTTTACGGATTCTCTGAGCGGAATAGCCACACGGCCATAAAGGGAGAGACTAGGTGCCAAGGATGCAGAATCATTATAATTTGGTGAGTTTTCTTTCGTGATAAACGTGTTTGAAAAGAAAGCCAATCCCAATTCCAATCCAAGGTCGAGTTCGAAGTCAGACTTATGGGTGAAACCAGCGGTTAAGTTAATCGCGGTCGCATTCCACGATTCAGTAGAATCGGTATCTCCAGCGCCAAGCGCTCGAAAGGAGGCTGATGCTTGTCCGATCGAAAGACGAAGACCAAGAGAGTTTTGATCACCTAAACCAAAAGCGACAAGAAGGTCTGCCATCTGCAAAGGCGAAAGAAAAGCACCGCCGGCACCCTGCGCCGTTCCAGGCGCGGGGGCGTCTGTACTGCCACCAGGTGTTGGGGACGAAGGACCGTTGATGTTCCAAACGCCTAAACTTGTTTTATTATAAAGTTGAAGATCGCCAATTCCAAGAATGCCTTGGGGGGCAGTGCCGTAACTATCTTGTCGGTGTGTCGAGATGCCGAATGCGAATCCTTTTTCTCCGAAGAGTAGGAGTCCGCTGCCGCTCATTGTATTTTCGCCGAAGCTTAAATCTGCGTTTTCACTATTGTCGTTTGCATTTGTTGTATCCAACAATGCTGAACTAAGCGCGAGATCGAAACGCACTTGATTTCGGTGATCGAGGGCGACTTGAGGGAAGAAGAAAACGTCATCGACGTCGTCGATGAGCACGTTACCAGCAAGACTAGAGCGACGCTCCGCAAAAGCGGAAGAAGCGAGAAGAACACATCCAAGAAAAACCAAACCTGAGGTTAGGTTTGAATTCAATTTAATCATTATATACCTCCGTATTTATATTAGATTCGCAATACCTGGAATAAAGCGGAGGCGCAATTGAAATGGATACAAAAAAACGAGCCTAGATGACGTCGGCAAACTTATTGATAGCTGTCGACATTTTTGTATTGTCGATCATAATGGAAATCTATGGAGGCAAGATGGCACGTCAAACAAAAT
>JALSKP010000663.1 GCA_026988815.1 Myxococcales bacterium
AATCATCGCAGCATCTCGCTGGCGGGCGTAAAAGTGTAGTTCAAAGCTTGAAAGGTCAGGAATCTCCAAGACCTTGTCACCTGGGCGCGCAACCACCCCTGGAAGGGCTTTTGTTCTCTGCCAATTCAATCGGGTTTGTGGCGCATAGACGACACCATTTACCGGTGCGAGGAGATCAATCATTTCCAAACCTTTAGCGGTCTCGTCCACGTTTCTTATCGCTGCATCGACCTTAAGAGATTCGATTTTCAGGGAGGTTGCCTTCTTTCGTCGAAAACTCTTTAACGCTTTCTTTGCGAGTTCGAGTTCAATTTTTGATTTCTCTACATCGATCTTTGACTTCTTGAGTTCCAGATCCGAGATAAAATTGACGCCCTGAACGATTTGTAATTTAGCGCGTTTTAACTCCAGCTCCCGGCGCTTAACTTTCAACGCAAGGTCGATACCTTCCTTTGATTGTTGATGTCGAACTTTATCGTACTCGGCGCTCGCGACGTCGAGCGAGTTTTTTTCATCTCGCAAATCTGATTCAATCGTATCTTTTACGAATCGAAGAATGACGTCTCCCTTTTTGACCCTCGTTCCATCCTCGGCGACAAAATCGATGGTCATCGCAGACCCGTTGGGAAAATTGGGGACGTGGACGATTTCGCTTTTCGCCGCTTTAAATTCCCCACGAAAACTACCAGTGTAAATGAATTGTTTCTCTATGACGCTCGCTAAAATAGGTTTTTCCTTCGTCTCTTCACACGCTAAACATAATGACAACAAAGTAAAAAGGCTTACTTTTTTCAACATATTAACTCCTCAACGCTTCGATAGGATCCACATCAGCGGCGCGTAAAGCAGGCATCAAACCAAAACTCACGCCGACGATAAAGGAGATAAAAAACGCGAGAAGGGTCGCTTCCCACGCGAAAGCCATTGGGATGCCCGTGGCAAGGGAGGCTAAATAGCTGCCGCCAAAACCAAGTACAACCCCGATGAAGCCACCCGTAAAACAAATCAAAATAGACTCTGCTAAAAACTGATCGCGAATGTCGCGTTTACGTGCGCCAATCGCGCGACGCAACCCGATCTCGCTGATACGTTCCATAACATTGGCGAGCATGATGTTCATTACACCAATGCCCCCAACGACCAGAGAAATCGCGGCGATGGCGATCAGAACAGCGTTAAAAAGGGACTGGGTTTTCTTCTTCTGACGGAGCACTTCTTCGGGTGAAATGATTTCAAAATCACGCACTCCGCCGTGTCTTTGTTTGAGCAGATTCGAAATCAAAGCTTTGGCGCCAAGTGTTCTTTCGGTTGTTTTGACTTGCACGGAAATCATATCGAGGACGCCATAGGCAGCTGGAGGTTTCAATTCCTCCAAGAGAGATTGAATGGGAACAAAAATAGCTTCGTCATAGGACGCTGAAAAAGACGCTCCCACTGAGCTATGTTTTTTTAAGACGCCGATGATTGTAAAAAAGCTATCGTCCAAACGAACATTCTTTCCGAGTGCATCGCCGCCAAATTCCTCCTCGGCCAAACGCTCACCAACCAGGGC
>JALSKP010000664.1 GCA_026988815.1 Myxococcales bacterium
ACCACCCTGTTCCGGGATTTCCACCGAGAACGTTGCTCGCGTCAACTTCCACATTCGTGAAAGTAATGCCGCGTGTATCGGAGGCGCGTTGACCCAAGTTCATTTCCTTACGTCCGACTTCGATTCCGGGTGAATCTGAAGGAACAATAAATCCTGTCATGCCTTTATAACCTGCATCCGGATCGGTGTAGGCGAGAACGAAATACCATTTCGCGACGGATGCGTTTGTGATCCACATTTTTTGACCGTTGAGGATCCACTTATCTCCTTTCTTTTCGGCCCGCGTCTTAACACCCTGCACATCGCTTCCCGCTCCAGGCTCGGTAACGCAATAAGCGGCAAGTTGTAATTCCTCGATCATTGGCGATAAGAATTTTTTCTTCTGCTCGTCGGTTCCAAACATGATCAAGGGGGCTTGCGCGAGACCATTGGCTTCCATGGCGGTACCGATTCCGGTACAACCCCAGGCAGTTTCCTCGGCAATAATACACGCCTCCAAGCAGCCCAAACCTAGACCGCCAGCATCTTCGGGAACCATTGAATTTAGTAAACTTAAATCCCATGCCTTTTGGATGATTTCCCAAGGAAACTCCCCGCTTTCATCGTGATGTGGTGCTGCCGGTCGGATCACGTCTTTTGCAAACGCGTGCGCCGTACTCTGAAACATTTGTTGTTCTTCGCTTAAATCGTATCCAATCATTTTTTCCTCTGCACATTGGGTGCCCCAGGGTGACCCCAAAATTTCATTTGATCAACCTTAAACTCGATGCAAGCGTAGCTATTCGCGACTAAAAAAAGAGCCGACTTGTTTGCGAGCCAGCCCATCTATTTTGACCGCGTTCATCGCAATGCCTTCTCGCCAGTCCAACTCTTCGGCCAATTCTAAACTTGAATGGAAGGCCTCTTTTGCCAATTCCATTCTGCGTTGGCGCATTAAAATGAGGCCGCGGTTATGTTCCAGTTTGGAAATATTATGGAGGTCCGAAATTTCTCTTGCGATCACGAGCGCTTTTCGAATGGCGCGCATCGCGCCATCAATTTTATCCTCTGCAGAAAATAGAGAGGCCATGTTTCCGCGAACAGCAAGTTCTCCTCGGCGATCGCCGGTTTCTTCGATGACCTTTATCGCGAGCTCGAACAATTTCTTTGCAGCCTTAAATTGACCGCCTCGGATTCGAATCCTTCCTAATAAATTCAACGGTCCCCATATAATTTCTGGACCCCACCCATTGTCTTTACTGGAGATAGAACGACTCTCGGCGATTGAAACAGCCTCGATGGCAAACTGCGCCGCACGTGTCATTTTCCCCTGTTTCTCGACGATTTCTGCGACAAGAAAAATAATGCGAATGAGCAAAATGTAGTCTTTGGCGGCCTTCGTTCTTTCAACATTTTCTCGCGCATCATGCAGCGCTTTCTTTGCAATTTTTTCGACAAGATCGGGGTCTTCCTCCACCAACCAAAGACGTACCATTTCCACTTTTATTTCGAGTTTGGTTCGATCTTCTATCCCCTCGCTTCTTTCTAATCCACGAATGTTCTTCAACGCAGTACGATGATGGCCAGATGCTTCAAGCGCGCGAATTTTCTTTAGAGAAAGGCGGATCGCGGCATCTAAGGTATCCACTTTCTTGGTTTCAATTAATTTTAATGCAAAATTAATGTGGTCAATCGCGGGCTGATACTCACAGGAAACAAGTGTTAAATCGATCAAACGTAACAAAAACGTATAGCCCGTTTTCGGGCGCTCGGAAGAAACCAGATGACGCATTAAAAAATACAAATCATCGTGATGCGCGTTCTCGCCAGCAACCTCAACAAGCTCATTATAGAAAATAGCGACCTTGGAATGAATCTTTGTTTTTGCACTCGTTGAAAGCTGGTCGTAAATGACTTCTCTAAAGGCCGGAGAGGAGAAACGAATAACGGGATCGTCAAGTTCATCATGAATGACGATCATACCCGATTTATGTAGCTCTTGAAGCGTTTCTTCGGGTTCCCAATTCGAAGAGGATAACGCCAAAACATGGGAAAGCTTTGCGTCGTCGCCCATCGTCGACATGAGCGCCAAAATATTCCGTCCAGGCTTATCTTGGTCGAATAAGCGTTGGATTAAAATGTCGGAGACTGAGGTCGTTTTGGCTAACCAACTCAACGCTTCATCTAAACTAAAGGTCTTGTTTTTAATCGTCGATTCCGACAAGGCGTTGAGGTAAAGCGGAACCCCTTTGGCAATGCGAATCAATTTTTCGATAAGGTTGGGTTTCGCCTGGCCTTTTAACTTGGATCGCAGGAAAGCGCGCGCAGAAGCCTCTTTCATAGGTTTCAAACGAATAGACGTAATACCTGGGGGTGGGTCGACCTTTTCGCCAATTTTTTCTTTTACGCATACAACGAATAGAACACGTTCCTTGGTTGCAAACTCACTCCACGCATTTATCAAGGTATAACGTTCATCCAAGGCGTTTAAACCATCGATCAAAATCGCCACGCCTTTTTGAGCGCTAAGGGCTTTGAGCAGGGCTCGAAACGCAACATCGATGATTTTGGTACCGTTCATATCCATTGGAATCGCGTCGGCACTTCCTACAAAACCGAACGCCTCTTGCAGATCATCATTTACAATGCTCGCCAAGACGCGCGCATATTCGTAGGCGACACCGACTTGTTGAAAAATAGAAAGAGGTTCGACCCCACTTGAGGCTTTCTGGCGAACGTAATCTAATACCAATTGCCGGATAATATCTTTTGTACCGACCGCTTCTGAGAAACGAAAATGGCCACGAAGAACCACCAAGTCGCGTTGCTGGGCGAGAGAAAATGTTTGGTTTAATAAGGCTGTTTTGCCGTAGCCCGACTCTGCGCTAATGAGGCAAAGATTGCCTTCACCACGTACCACGCGACCGAGTAAACCAAGCAAGGTCGCCACTTCGGAATCCCGTCCGATGAGATCGGAAATCTCTTGGGATTCAATTTCTTCGACCGCGTTAAGGAGTCCAATAATTCCCATGGAGCCGTCGGCGTTTGCTTGCGAAAGGCGAAACATCGTTGATAAGGCCTCTTGAAATCGCGCACCACTAACACGAATATCATCATCTCCGGCGCCGCGAACGGTCTCTGAGGCGAGGTCGATGGGATGACCTGCGGCCCTGGATATCTCGTTAGAGGGACAAAAGATTTCGCCGTGGGCAAGGGAGTATCCGAAATGAACACCTTTGGGTGCAGTTTTTCGGAGCGCCAAGCGAAGCTGTAAGGTTGCTTGAATCGATCGAAAAGCATCATCGGAGCGTGGTGCGGGTAGCCCAAAAAGAAGGGTCGAAAATGCGCCTTGTCTCCCTTGAAAAACACCGCCCCATTTTTCACAAATCGTGCCGATAACGGACTCGATTCCACCGATAAGATTGGATAATTTTTCGGCGGAATAATGCTCAATCACTCGCTGATGAATCACCAACGCGACGACCTGTCTTCTCTCTCCAATCAGATCGCCTTCAATTTCGGACAGGCTAATGCCCAATGCGAATTCTTGCTTCCAAGGCGAATCTGTATTCGCCTCCGACTTTTGGTCGAGATGGGCAATAATCGTCGCGGGCGTTTCAGAAACTTGCGCCAAGGTCGATATTTTTGGCTTTGGCTTTTTTCCTGATTTTTTCTTTTTAAAAATAAAGGTGTTGGGCGCATTCACCGGACGACTTATATTCGCGCCGGGATTCAATACAGGCAATAATGCGTCGCGAAATTCCTGTGCATTTTGATATCTTACATCGGGATCTTTCTTAATTGCACGCAAACAAATCATTTCCAGCAATGGATCGATCTCCAGATCGGGGCGTAGAACAGAGGGGGGAGGAGGTTGATGCTGAATCACTTTTATCAACACTTCGGGTAGATTTTTTCCTCGAAAAGGCACTTCGCCGGAGATAAGTTGATAGAGAATGATGCCCAGCGAAAAGAGATCACTTCTCGCGTCAACGTGTTCTCCCATCGCCTGCTCGGGACTCATATATTGGGGCGTTCCGACGACTGCACCTTGTTGGGTGAGAGGTCCTGCGGCGCTATTGCTCGCTTTGGATTGGGCGATACCAAAATCCAACACCTTCACAAAATCTCCACGATCGAGCTGTTCCACCATGAAGTTATCAGGTTTGAGATCACGATGAACGATCTTGTTTTCATGGGCAACAGTGAGGGCCGAAAGCGCTTGGTCAATAATGTTTGCCACCCTTAGAGGGGTAAAAGGAAACTCTTCCTCGATCAAATCGCTAAGCGGTTTGCCGGGAATAAATTCCATAACCATATAGGTCAATCCCTCGTGCGTACCAAAGTCGATGATTTGAATAATGTTAGGATGCCGAAGTTTACTTGCGCTCCGTGCTTCGCGTAAAAAATAATCCAAAGCGACGGGATTTTCCACATGTTCGGGCGTCATGACCTTGATCGCCACGCGGCGTCCCAAGTGGCTTTGATACCCCTCATAAACGGCCCCCATACCGCCTTCGCCAATTTTATTTAATATTTCAATTTGACTTGGTAAAACCCTCCCAATTAGTGGATCTTCACTCACGCTGGTGCCTAAAGGTTGCTAATTATAATTCGTTACTTTTGATGATAACCGTCTTAGTATCTGAATGGAAGAAGAGAGATCAGTGTGTGTCTGATTACAGACGATCGGAAACGCCATCGAAAAGGGATTGGTTTGTCGGAACGTCCCACTTTGGTTACCACAGATCGCTTATAAATGAGTAATCCGGGTATACCCAAGGGCTTCGCACACCACAGCGGGTTACCCCTACGGATCAAATTCAATTCTCCGACTGTCTTTATTTAATCAGACACGATCGGTCTTTGGCCTCAACAGTGAGCCAAAATGTCGCGTTTAGGTATACAAAGACCAGGCACAAAAAAACCGGCAAAAGCCGGTATAGAGATTCGATCGAGCGGGTTAGTTGAATGTAACCTGAGTTACTACAGCTGTATTTGCTTCGTCGAACTTACTTGAAATTGTAGCACCGAAGATTTTGACGATCGCGATCACGAAACACGCGATCAGGATAAGTAGAATAATGTATTCTGTTGAGGTTGCGCCGTCTTCGTCGTTGTGTAATTTCATCATAAGGTTTTTCATTTGTTGCTCCTTGAAGCTTCATATTTTGTGGCACTTGGCCGTTTGTTTAAATCCGTATATATGAGAGCTAACCTAGACTGCGGGGTGGGCTAACCACCAAACCAAAAAGTCTCGATATCCTTTGACATAAGCTGCTACTCCTAAAAGCGATAGTGTTGCCCCGAAGCTCATCAATGAAAAAATGATGATGTATTCGGTCATAGCAACCCCAGACTCGTCCCGGTGTAATTGGGAAATTAAGGTCTTTAATGTTTCTTTCGTCATAGCTTGTCCCACCAACACATTGTCGGCTCTCGTTTTAAGAAAGGTAGCAAAGGATCCAACGCTGTGCAAGTATTGCGAAAGGTTTTCTTCTTTTACTAATTTCTTGTTCATAGTCGTTATTACTGCAATAGCCGATCCATGAATTGACATCCGACGACTTTCTTTTTACAGCATCGTCATGAATATCTATCCCATCTCAAAAATTATCGAAAGGTGTCAAACAAAGAACCACCAACCTGTTGAAGTCATCTGCTACTCACACGCCTTACGCGCCGCGTTAATCAGCGATCTTGCAGCACGAACTGAAAAAACATGGACCCTCATCGCCCCCAATCGAAAATTTGCAAGACGCTTGGCAAACGATATTCAACTCTTCGTCGATCCCAGCGAACTTACCCTCATTCCCGAATTTGACGTCGGACCCTACCATCGGGTCTCCTCCGATAGAAAAACCGAAATGGATCGACTCGCGATCTTTAAAAAAATTTCCGACGGAAATCAACGTGTTGTGATCACCTCCCTACCTGCCATTGCTCGAAAAACTATTCCGAAGAACGATCTTCTTTCACGTGTACGTCAACTCCATGTCGAAGATCTCCTCGAAGATGATGACTGGAGAAATTATCTCATCGGCAACGGCTATACCGAAGCCAATACCGTCGAAGATCCAGGAACCTTCGCCATTCGAGGCGATATCGTCGATATCTACTCCCCCTTCCACACCCGGCCCACACGCGTTGAACGATGGGGCGATGAGGTCGCCTCCATTAAAAGTTTCAATTCCGCCTCCCAACGCACCGTCGAGGAAATAGAAGCTTTAACCACCGTTCCCATTCGCTCCGAAAATTATAGCGAAGAAGCGCGTTTGAGAATGCGCTCCAAACTTCGCGAAGTTTCCAAACAATTGCCCGGAAAAGGCGCCTCCCCCCAACGCCTCCGCGATATGTTGTCCGATATCCGCGCAGGACTTCACTTTGTTGGCATTGACGCCGTTCTTCCCGCCTTCTACGAGGCACTACAAAGCCCACTCAGTTTCCTACCCGAAAATAGCGCGATTGTGCTTTTTGAACCCGAACAATGTTTTCAACATTTAGAGTCCCTCCTCCTACGAAGAGAAAAAGAATACGCGATCGCCATTAAAGAAGACGAATTTGTTTTCCCTCCTCAGGCCTATTATACCTCAATGGAGGAACTCAAAAACCACGTCCAAAACGACGCAGAAAAAGTTTACTTGCGTGCACTCGACATCGAAGATTCCCATAAAACCACATTGATCACCCAAGCAAGCTTTACCCTTAAAGCAGAATCCAATGAATCGGTGGCTCAAAAACGTCACGCCGCTGGTAACGTCGAGGCAACCATTGACGCTATGCAAAGCGATTTGGCGTCCTGGAAAGACCGCTTTGGACGCATCTGTTTTACCTGCAAAACAGCCGCCCAAATGGAGCGCCTTGAACGTGTCTTGCGCTTTTCAGGACACGATTCAATTCGTCTAGATCCACCCTTGGTTGTATGCGAACCCATCGCACCTCCCACCGATCTCATCGAAATCTACCACGCAGACCTCCAAGATGGATTTCGATCCGAACATCTTAGCCTTGCGCTGATTTCAGACTCAGAGCTTTTTGGTAAAAAAGTTCGCGTTAAAAAAGCGGCGGAAGAATATCAAGACCATCTCGAAATTAGTCACTTTAAAGATCTCACCCCAGGCGATCTTGTCGTTCACGTCGATTTCGGTATCGGGCGATACCATGGACTGGAACGAAAAACGGTCGGCGAGGTCGTCGCCGATTTTCTCTACATCGAATATGGGGGTGGAGATAAACTATTTATTCCTGTCTTCAGACTTGCCAGGATCCAAAAATACATCGGCAGTTCCGATAAAATTCGCCTCGACAAAATCGGCGGGACATCTTGGGAAAGAACCAAAGAAAAGGTCAAAGAAAATATTCGCGAAGTCGCCGGCGAATTGATCCAGCTTTACGCACAACGCGAACTGCAAAGAGGAATACAATTCTCCGAACCGGGAGAAATTTATTTCGACTTCGTGGATGAATTCCCCTACGAGGAAACACCCGATCAACAACGTGCGATCGATGAAACCCTAGCCGACATGCAACGCGTGCGCCCTATGGATCGTCTGGTTTGTGGCGATGTTGGATTCGGTAAAACCGAAGTCGCGATCCGAGCCGCCATGAAGGCCGTCGAAGATGGCCGCCAGGTTGCCGTTCTCGTTCCAACAACGATTCTAGCCGAGCAACATGTGCGCTCCTTTCGAGACCGTCTGGATCCCTTTGGCCTTCGCGTTGAAGGACTAAGTCGATTCCGAACCCGTAAACAAAGCAACCAAATTATTGAAGATACCGCTGCCGGAAAAGTCGACGTTTTAATCGGCACCCACCGCCTATTATCCAAAGACATTCAGTTCAGAAACGTCGGTCTCTTGATCGTCGATGAAGAGCAACGCTTTGGCGTAAAACATAAAGAACAACTGAAAAAATTTCGGACCAATGTCGATTCACTCACCCTCACCGCCACGCCCATTCCGCGTACCTTACAAATGAGCTTACTGGGCATTCGCGACCTCTCCATTATTTCGACGCCGCCCCATGAACGCCTCGAAGTTCGAACCCATATTGCGCGTTTCAACGATACCATTATTCGCGACGCCATCGTTCGAGAAATCTCCAGAGGTGGCCAAGTCTTCTTTCTTCATAATCGCGTGAAAACGATTAACGAGATGAAAAAATACCTTGAAGAATTGGTTCCCGAAGCAAGAATCGCGGTCGGACACGGGCAGATGGGAGAGTCTGAACTTGAAGATGTGATGGTGTCCTACATTAACAATGAAACCAATGTTTTGCTGTGTACGACCATCATCGAAAGCGGTTTGGACATTCCAAATGCCAACACGATTATCATTAATCGCGCCGACAAATTTGGCCTAGCCCAACTCTATCAGCTTCGTGGCAGAGTCGGTCGTGGAAAAGAACGCGCCTACGCTTATTTGCTTATTCCAGCCCAAGGCAAGCTCAGCGACGATGCAGAAAAACGCCTTCATGTGATCCAAACTTTTACCGCATTGGGATCCGGATTTTCGGTGGCAACCTACGATCTAGAACTGAGGGGAGCTGGGAATTTATTGAGCAATAGCCAGTCCGGACACGTCGCCGCGGTCGGGTTGGATTTGTACACCGAGTTAATGGAAGAGGCCGTCGCAGAAATGCGCGGGCAAGAAGATGTTACTCGAATCGAACCCGAGGTCATGCTCCCCATTCCGGCGTTCATTCCGGAGGGCTACATCCATGATACCTCCTTAAGACTGATTTTTTATAAGCGATTTTCGTTGGTCAATAATCTCGACGAACTCAATGAACTTATTGCCGAGTTAAAAGATCGTTTTGGAGATATTCCAAAAGAAATTCAGAACTTAAAAGACATCGTTCATATCAAAATTGGGCTGGCCGATATTCGCGCATTGAAGTTAGATGTGTCCATCTCGACGCTCATTCTTGAACTCGATAAATCGAGTACCATTCGACCCAATTTGGTTTTAGCCTGGGTTGAAAAAAGCAATGGACGCGCAAAAATTCGGCCGGGAATGAAACTTGTCGTTAGCCTAACTCCGGCCGAGTCCTCCAATCCTGTACGTACTTCCCTTCAAATTATTCGACAACTCCAATCCATGAAAGCAAATCTATAATAGTAATAAAGACTACTAATTGTCGGAATTTCATTTCCCCTTACACGAGGGGGAGGTGCCTTTGAGAGCCGTTAGCGGAACACCGTCATTACAAATACTGAGTTCCAACCTCCCGATCTTCCCATGTCGAACCTCCGACCAAAGTGACCTATATTCTGCAAAATTTATCGTTTTCAAAAAACGGAGATTGTTCAACACATGTTCAATTTTTTCCACCCTAGAGTGGGCAATCTGGCCACGATCGATGTCGGCACCAAAGCGTGCTGGGCTAGGTAGGATCGCCCCCAAAAGCGCAACTTCAACAAGGGATAAATCCGAAAGCGGCACCTTGAAATAATGCTGCGCAGCCTGGCCAATACCACGTACGCCTCGCCCCCAAGATGCGATATTTAGATAGATTTCTAAAATGCGATCTTTCTCCAATTCCGATTCTAAGCGCCATGTTAAAAACATCTCTTGTAACTTCCGAGAGGCTGTCCGCTTACGCGTCAGGAAAACATTCTTGGCCACCTGCTGACTAATCGTACTTGCGCCGCGTTCCAAACGACCAACCTTAATATTATGAACCATCGCGCGTTTGATACCAGCCCAATCAAATCCTGGATGCTTATAAAAATTAACATCCTCGGCTGCCGTTATGGTACGCGGAACGAAGGTCGCAAGGTCTGAGGTCCGAACCCAATCCTTAATATTATCCAGAGGACCTTCACGGATCTCATTAATATTGCCCAAAGAACCATCTTCAAAAACCTTAACATCACCAAAAATATTGCCATCCAAAAAGAGACTTTCTGGAAAGGCAGTATGCCCTCCTACAGCAAGATGGAATCCGAAATCACCATCGATATTTGCGTCCTTAATAACGGTCGTCATCGACGAGGGAAGCGCGTCCCTGACCACCAAAGCATTCAAGCGCGGCGCGTGCAAACTTGCCTCAAAGGCGATGCCATTGTTTGCGTCGATGGCGTTCGCTTCAAGCAAAATAGGATCGCTAGATTCCAATTTGATTTCGCCAGCATTAATAGAAAGCGCTCTCCCTTGAAAATCGATGAGCACTTTTCCGGCTAACCCCATCTGCGGGAAAACAACAGGATCACTTGAAATACGATCAATCTGCAAGGTAACCTCGTCGAGCTTTAGACGAGTTGAGAAGTCCAGATGTTGTAAACCTGGATGGTAACTTAAATTTAGAGTTCCGGAAAAAGCATGGATTTTTCCGTACTTTTTAAGAGGGTTGAAAATCGTCCAGGACTCCAATTCAAACTCATTTGCCAACAAACGGATATTGAGTTTTTTATCGTAATCCCACCTCGCCTCGATCCTCCCTCCGTCAAGAGCACTGATCGTAAAACGACCCTCAGATCGACCTTGGGCCAAATTAAAACGAAGCCTCCAATCGACAATTCTCGCTGGGAATTCGCCATAAGCTATCTCGCCAAAACGGAGCTCAAAATCCTTTCGATCTTTGACCAAGTCAATATGATCAATGGTGATTTTTTGTTCTTGAAACTCCAGATTCAAATCGAACAAAGCAGCCTTTCGCTCGCATTGTGGACAAAAGGAAAACCTCGCCAAACTGATCTTCCACGGTAGATTTCTGAACCATTTATTGATGTAGGTTCGACGAAGCGGCACAACATCAATGGCACCATTATTGTAACGAAGTATACAATCTATCTTATCTGGTGTTTGTCCAAACCCTTTTAAAGATGTGATTTTCTTTCCTTGAATTTCAATATCCATACTTGAAAGAAGAAAATCTTCTTTTAATTTTTCGTGGGTAATCTTTAAGTTTTCGATACGTATATACCGCGATTTTGTGGAGACTTTGGAGACCTTCGCAGGTTTGATTTTACCTTTTTTGAGCGCTTTTATTTTTGTTGTTTTTGGACGCGTTTTTTTAGCCGAGTGGGCACTCATGTGGGCATCTCGAATAAGAATAGAAGTGAAATCCAAACCACTTTCTGTCCACCCGGGGCTAAGCACAATCGTGTCCGAATAAAGTTCGACCGCCACGCCTTCTTTATGTACGCGAAGGGCGACGCCGTGCAATGCGATGGAGAAAAAGCCGGAAGGTTCCAGACGCGCAATTTCGATTTCAGCGTCGTAGACCGTTGCCATTTTTGCTAGACGCTTGCGCAAGGGTGGCCCCAGAATCCATTCGCTCCGTAAGAGATAGGAGGTCGAGA
>JALSKP010000665.1 GCA_026988815.1 Myxococcales bacterium
CGCTATTTGATAGCGAAATCCATTCGCTTAATTGGTAAACTCTTTTATCAATATAAAGGTGTGGGATTCGATGCGATATCCCTGCTTCGTCCGCTCGATGCACGTTTTCAGTCCCGCATTTCTTAGCGCGTTCAACGCCACATGTACGCGATTGTTCGCTGATTTTTTAGCCATAATTTCCTCTGGCCATCCGATACTCGCGATCGTTGAAATGCCGACCTCGGCTTTTCCATCCAAGTGGTTTTCCATCAATCCCTGAAAAATACGTTGAGGCCCGGAATTTTTAGGCAAAATAATATCGTCACTATCTTTACTATTTAAACGCATCTGCGTGAAATCTGCGTTCGAAAAAAGAATACTTCCCCTCTCCAAATTCCTCAAAATCCTGGCTTGAAGACGAAGCTCATCCGGCGATGATTCATAGTCTTTGTAATCGAATGACCGATCTTTAAAAACACCTTTTTGAGCGTAAAAATTCGCAAGTTTTTCGTAGAGTTCTATGGCCTCGCGAAAAAGCGCGTCTTCTTGTTCCAAAAATCGTGCTTTGGTTTTCTCGAAGGAAAACCTAGGATCGAGGCCTCCCATGGCAAATTCCAGCGACGCGATTGCGGCATCATTGAGCACCATGAAACGCCCTTCAGCACATTCTTCAAATCCAAGGGCGGCCTCTTTATGATGTTTTAGGGCAAGGCGAAGGTGGCCACATTCATGCGCCAAGGTTCCTAGGTCAAAGGCCGAAATTGCCAGAAATCGTTTATTATTGTGTGTTGTATGCAACGCAAAAGCGTGGCGGTAATGGGTTCGAGCGGCATCCATCTTTTCTTCGTTTTGGTACATCACCGCCAGGTTACTATGTGCAATTGCCTGCCCGGCTCCCTCGCCGCTTTGCGCAAAACGCAATGCTGCATCGATCGCTTCTTGCGTCTTTCCCGACTCCCAAAGCAAAGCAATGCGATTGTTTTGAATCCGCGTTCGCGTGCGCTCCGAAATCGCCTCTGGATGGGTTTCAATTAACGCCAAACTCTCTTCGTAGAGTTTCAAAGAGCGCTCATAATGCTGGTCGCTTTTGGCAAGAAAAGCGTCGAGTTCAAGAATGGCAATTCGATCTCGATTTTCTTTCCAAGGACCCTTCGCCCACTTACGAAGCGCTTTTGCATCCGCCAAACGACCGTTGATAATACAATGAAGAGCGTGGTGATAATAAAGGTTAGCGCTGTGCAAAAGCCCGTGCTTTTGAAGGTATTCAATAGACTCGATAAGTAAACTAGCATCGTATTCTATCGCGTTTTCAACCAACCAAGAAAGACTACGTACACCTACATCTGTCCCTCTGTTTTGTTCTGCAGATTTACTAATTTCTTTATTTCTTCCACGCTCCAAAGCCCACATCCCATGGTTTTGTTTTCCTTGACCCCCCGAGGGAAAAAACCTGGCAACGATCATGTCGGCAAAACGTGTTAGCGAAAAGGTGGCCTCTTTTTCTTCACGAATAAAGAGACCTTTTTCGAAAAGCGATCTCAACACATCATCTTGAATTCCAAAAAGATTTTGCGCTTGGCGACATGTAAATGAATCAAAAAGGGAGACCAAACTCAAACCCTCGCGTTCGGCCTTGCTCAAGGAATGAACGTAGCGTTGTGCGCCGGCGAGAAGATCGGCATCAAAACCATATCCTTGGTTTCCTAAAATATGCTCAAGTTCTTCCTCACCTCGTAATTCCAAAAAGCTTGCCGCCTTGGCGATCGCGTCGGGAATTCCACAAAGGGCATCCAAAATGTGTGGAGAAGACAGGGAGTCCAAAAGAGAATAACGGGCTAATTCCGCGTTAAACATCTCTTCACAGAGCGCCTTTGATAAAGGCGATAGATAAATATATTTTGCGTCCTTGAGCGCGATCCGTTTCGACGAAGAAATCAACCAGCGCAAACCTTCGGATCGCGTTTTCTCGATGAGAAGATCACCTTCATCGTCCCCGATATCGTCGATCCAATACGCCTCACCTTCGGGTAGGGATTTCAGAGAATGAATCTGAGTATATTCATTTTCGATGGCACGCTGGCTTAAAAAGGTTTTTCCCACACCCGGTAAACCATAAAGAACGACCACACGATTGTTTTTCAATGCCTGCTTTAATTGTATAATTTCGGGACGTAGAAACATAACCCTAGACTAATCAAAATCAGAAAAAAAATAAGACACGATTGAGAATTTAAGCGCTTTTAATATCGGTTTAAGTCGAGACCTCATCAAAAATCCTAGAAGCTCCTTTCTGTAAACCAAAAACAGGGAGTTAATATGCGAAGCTTTTTTGTCCTATTCTTAATGACCGGTTGTGTCGCCGCATCTGATTCGGATCTCCCCTACCTCGCCGACAATCTCGACGAGATGTCTATGGAAAATGCCGCCGACATCGATAAACCAACCCCGAAAGAGGAAGAAGAGCAGAAAGAGCCGGTTGATCAGCCCTCAACGCCTCAAATTCTTATGATAGAAAGAGCGCCTGCTCACCCTCTTTTTCTAACTTGGAACGAGGTAAAAGACGACCGGGTGGACGGGCAAATTGTAGCGATCAGATTCGTCCGGTTTTGGAGAGTCTAACGCCGGACATCTGCCGCCTCCAGCCCTCGACGCTCGCTGAGATAAAAGTGCTAAGAGGAGAGTCCAGACAAATCGTTGATCAAGAAATTCTAACCCTTCGCCGAGGACAATGCCATGTCTCGGTCAAGCGTGCGTCGGGAGAAATCGTGCAATCGATTGAATTCAATATAGAATAAAAAAGGCTCCTATGAAGGGGCCTTTTAGTAAAAGCATCTACTATCTACTTTTTCTTTCGAGGTTTTGTAAAGACGAAGGCAAGGAGTAGGAGCCACAAGGAATTGCTACCAGGTTGGGTTGACGAACATGCCGATTGGCCGCCGGCGAGAAGGAGAGCGTCAGTGGGAGTATCATCGGTCGCAATATCATCGCTAGCATCGAGCGGGTCAGTTCCGCGCTCTACTTCTTCACCATCATTGATGCCACCCTTATCGGTATCTTCATCGTTGGGATCTGTTTCACCGGCATCGAATACGCCATCTTTATTGGTATCTTCCTCGCCGTCTTTGAGGCCATCTTTATCGCTATCCTCATCATTGGGATCTGTGGGATTTTCGCCGTTAACCTCAACGCCGTCGGTGAGTCCATCGTTGTCAGAATCAGGATTGAGCGGGTTGGTTCCTAATTCAAGTTCTCGGCCGTTCGTTAGCCCATCCATATCGGCGTCGCCTTCGGGACCATCCTCATCGTCGGCATCGAGGTAGTTTGGAATGCCGTCCATATCCGAATCACCATTTCCTTCGCTGAGATCGTCTTTTCCGTCTCCATCAGAATCATCATCTAAGTAGTTCGGTTTACCATCTCCATCGACGTCGGGAGAGAATTTAATCCCGTCCTGGACTTCGATCTCAGTAGAGATCATATCATCGTCGTCGTCGGCGTCGAGATAATCTTCAAAAGTGTCTTCATCGTGATCGGGCTTGGTCGCGCTCGTACCTGCGTCATCGGGATCGAAGGCGTCATCAAGCCCATCGCCATCGGTGTCCTTATCAACAGGCGTCCTATCGGCTACACCATCTCCATTGTCGTCGTGACCTTCGATTGCATCACTTAGGCCGTCACCATCTGAATCTAGATCAAGGTAGGCAGGTTTACCATCCATGTCCGGATCTTGGAGTTTTTCATCCGCATCTAAAATGCCATCCCCATCAGAATCAATGTCTTCGAAATTCGCTAATCCATCACCATCAAAATCCTCGGTGCCTTCAACATCGTCAGGAATGCCATCACCATCGACGTCGTTACCTTGAGGTCCATCAATGGGGTCGAGGTAGTTTGGGACGTTATCGTTATCCTCGTCGCCGGTCCCTTCGCTAGCGTCGTCTTCGCCTTCACCATCAGAGTCGAGATCTAGATAGGCCGGAATGCCGTCACCATCTGGGTCGCCAAACAGCGCCGCATCTGCAAATTCGGTTGCCGTTGGGATGCCGTCTCCATCATCGTCCGTATCGAGATAATCTTCGATCTGATCGTTATCGTGGTCGGGAAGGGGCGCAGTTACGCCGTTTTGATCGGGATCAAACGCATCGTCCAATCCATCGTCATCAATGTCGTTTCCAAGGGCAACAACGTCGGCGACACCATCGCCATTAAGATCGTGTCCTTCGATTGCATCAGCAACCCCGTCCCCATCAGAGTCTTTATCTAAGTATGCGGGTTTACCATCCATATCTGGATCTGCTCTGAGTTCTACGGCATCAAGAATGCCATCACCGTCGGAATCAATGTCTTCGAAATTTGCTAATCCATCACCATCAAAATCCTCGCTACCTTCTTCATCGTCGGGAATACCGTCGCCGTCCTGGTCGTTGTTAGGGCCAACAACAGGATCGAGGTAGTTCGGAATACCGTCCATATCATCATCGCCTGTGCCTTCAGTTTCGTCGTCACCTTGGACGCCGTCAGAATCTATATCAAGGTAGGCAGGTTTACCATCCATATCGGGATCGCCACCGAAGGTTACCGAATCGGCGACCTCGATGAGGGTGGGAATCGTGTCGTTGTCGTCATCGGGATCTAAATAATCATCAAGAGCATCGCCATCACTATTTCCATTTGGAAGTTCGTCTTTGGTCAATAAGGAGTCATTATCGTCGTCCTCATCAAGGGCATCTATGAGCGCATCTGCGTCGCTATTTTGCTCGGCATCGGCATCTTCGCCGCCCACACAAACATTGGGAACATCAATAATGCCATCACATAATCCGTCATTATCGGAGTCAGCACCGTCTACTTTCGTGCCTAAATCGATCTCTCGCGCATCTGGAATGCCATCGAAATCTGAATCAAATCCGATTTTAATTTCATCAATTTGGTAATTCACTTCCTGCACAGTGGCCGTCATAGCAGGATCTGTTAGACGAACAACAACACGATACTGAATGAACTGGGCGTTCTCGGTATTGGCATTATTTATAGACTCTCCGTCTACAAAGGGGCCCTCCCAAGCGGCCGCCAAGGTTGTGGCCTCATCGCTACCGGTTCGCACGAAAAAGCGAACGCGCGTTCCAGGACTTCCGTTTCCAACATGAGATATGGTGCCCCAGTTTTTTACGCTACCTGTATCAAATACGGCAGAATCCAAGCGGCCGTTGAGATCACCGGCAATGTTGAAGGATTGTGGAAGTTGACTGAGATCTAAACTCGCCTCAGAACCATTGGTGTCAAGCACCATGACGTGTTCACGAATGTTCAAGTGGCGATCAAGCGTTCCGCTGATATCAAAAGAAGGTCCGTCCATTTCGATGACATGACCATCGGCCCATTGGTTGAGCCAAAAGTGATCAAATCCGGTTAAGGTGGATTCTCCATTTTCATCCGAAAAGATCAAGGTTGGTGCGCCGCTGATAGTGTAGCTCGCATCGATCTCGCCACCGCAAGGATCGGCCGCTCTGCCGTTGATATTTACGGCAAACATCCAAGAGACGGAACCTGTCATAAGGTTTCGGTAGAGGAAAAATTGACTCTTTAGGCATTCTTGAACGGGATAGGGGACTGAGACGCCCGAACCTGTGTAATTATAATAGTCTAGTGCCGTGCCGGGATCGCGCACGGGCAATACTTCAAAACGTTGGCCGCCCGCGGTTTCGTATCGGAATTGGGTAAAGCGCAGGCTTCCTGGTTGGGAGGTCCATTGCGGATTTCCGCCGAGACGATCAAAACCCTCCTCGGTCGCCAAATCATTGGATGAGGCGCTTCCAGCTCCTTGATCCCAGTTGGTTTGAATCAACTCTTGGGCATCGGCTTGGGATGAGAATGCGATAAGGGCAAAAAGAAAAATTGGGTAACGATACAAGACGAACTCCTGGAAAAGATAAATTACAGCTTTAATCCCCCCGGATTCGGTAAACGTTTTCCCCCACAAGAAAACCATCAATTTGAACCTTAGACTTAACTCCTTTCCTGAATAAAATCATCTATTTACTTTGAATACTTTGAGGCAATATTGCGCAAGAATGACATAAGCCCCCTTTTGTTTCGGCCTCTATTGCATTTAATGTTGGGTTTCGTCATTTTCGCTTCGTGAAAGCCTCCCTCAACGCCAACCTACAGGCTAAAAAATGAAAACTTTCAAATTTTTAATGACCTTCGTTATTCTTCTCTCTTTACCAGCTCAACTTTGGGCGAGTGAATTTGTGGTGGTCAAAGAAAACACAAAGTTCTACACCTCGGCGAAGAGTAAAAGGGTTTTTATTCAAGGCAGCGGCGGAAGTTTCATCACGCTAAAGGTCCTCAAAGAAGACGGGAAGCGCATTCAAATTGAGGCCGGTAGGAACGTGGGATGCCAAAATATTCCTCGTCACAATGGACTCAGACTTACCCTCTGGATTTCAAAAAACGCGCTTGAAAACCTAACCCTAAAAAAGAAGAAATTCGTTTTTAAGGATGGAAGCGAAGTTGAACTTGGCGCAGGAATGGTGGTGCGCGGAAAGCGGATTTACTACAAGGGCGAGGTCCTAGATCTTGAAATTACGAAGGAAGAAATTGGGAAAGTTTTCAAAAGCGATTATTTACCGACGGGCCGGAGGTTTGAGGGAGTACCGACCCTTTCGAAAAAAGGCCTGCGTTTTAATGGAAATAAATACCTAAAAGCAAAGGTGTTTTTGGCTCAAAAAAAGGACGATTTTTCAATCGTTAAAAACGATTGTCGTCGCATTAAAGGCATATTTGAAAAGTCGAAAACAATCACAATTAAAAGGTCTAAGACAAAGAAAGCGCAAGATAAAAATAGTCTCCGCCTTGAGGAGGGCGCACAACTTTTTTCAAAAAACGGCGTTCTCGTCGCGGAGGTGAGCGACTTCTTTTTACTTCAGAAACCGTATAAGCGCAAAACACAAATTTGCGGAACGACGCGCAATTTATTGAACTCTAAAAAGCGAACGACCTTTTGCATTCCTCGAAAAGCCTCCGGTGAGGCGGACTTTTAACCTCCTTTTACCCTTATTCGTTTCATATTTTCGTTATAAGGAGGACTAGATCAATATTGCCTTTGAGATAGGAGCATCGTAGAAAAAAGTATGCAAAAAATACATTTCATTAATGCTCGCCTTCTTCTACCCGAGGGGATCAAGACAAGCGAACTCGTTATTTCTCAGGGAAAGATTTCCGCGATAGGATTGGGATTGGTGTCCGATTCTCAGACACGAACCATAGACGTCAACGGGTGTTATATTTTCCCTGGCTCGATCGATGGCCATGTTCATTTTCGGGAGCCTGGTCCGACCTATAAAGAGGATTTTGGGAGTGGATCTAGGGCGGCGCTTTTTGGCGGGGTGACGACCGTATTTGAAATGCCCAACACGTGGCCGACGACGACGGATAGGGCGGCGCTGGCGTCAAAAAGGGAAATTGCCGAGTCAAAAAGTGCGTGTAATTTTGGTCTCTTTTTTGGTGCCACGCCGAGCAATCTCGACGAGGCCAATGCTGTTGAAAACGTCGCAGGTTTAAAAATTTTTATGGGTTGCAGTACGGGTGACTTGCTTGTTTATAAAGACGAGGATCTTGAAAAAATATTTGCGGGTTACTCGGGTCGTATTTGTGTACACGCAGAATGGGAGCCGCGTTTAAAAGAACGCACCGCTTTCTATAAGGACCAAGGCGCACTGGCGATTGATGTTCACTCAAAGATTCGCGATGTAAAATGCGCAACAGAGGCGATCCAACGCGCTGGTTCTTTGGCGGTCAAATATGGACGACACCTTCATATCCTCCATTTATCGAGTCGTGCGGAGTTGGACGAAATCGCAGCACTTCGCGCTTTACCTAGCTTCAAAACCTCCAACGCTAAAATCACCTGCGAGGTCTGTCCGCATCATCTTTTCTTTTCTACCCAAGATTACGAAAAGCATGCAAACTTACTAAAAATGAATCCACCTTTACGATCTCCCGAGGACGTCGAGGCGATGTGGAAGGGATTGCATTCCGGTGAGATTGATATGATCGCAACAGATCACGCGCCCCATACTTGGGAAGAAAAAAACGGTGATTATTGGAAGGTTCCCAGTGGTATCCCTGCCGTCGAGCTCATGCTTCCCTTGTTACTCAATGCGGCGAGTGAAGGTAAATGTACTTACGAAAACATATCAAAATGGTTGTGCGAAAATCCGGCGCTGGTTTATGGATTAAAAGACCGCGGTCGCATCAAAGAGGGAAAGGTTGCAGACCTCGTTATCGTGGACCCTATGTGGGAACACTGTGTTCTTAACGAGAACCAGCGCTCAAAATGTGCATGGTCTCCTTGGGCTGGAAAAACGCTGGTTGGCTTTCCAATCATGACGATTGTTAACGGGCAAGTTTGTGTAGAAAATGGTAAACTTATAGAAGATAACCTAGGACGCGAAGTGACCTTTCTTTGAGCTGTGTCGAAACAACATAAGGAGGGTCGTAGGTTGGCGTTGACGGCCCCGCCTATCGGGGTAAAAGCAACGCGACCAAACCCAACGTCAATCGAAAAGAAAAGCCATCGCCAAGAAGAGTGTTTGGCGTTGGTAATCTGCGCCCACTCCGAACTCCTGAAGAAATAAACTATAACGAAGTTCTGCTTCCCAATGTTCACCAAACCCGCGCGCAAGTGAAGTTATCACCGCATTACGGTTGTCTTCGTCGACCAGAAAATCAGCATCGATAAGAACGGGATCTTCATAACTTGTGCGTTGAAGTTCAAGTTTAATGGTCGCGAAAAAATCAAACCAGAGCGGAAAGGTGGCGGAGGTGGTTAAGGTTTGGCGAAGTAATTCCTGGCCAAAAGAATTGGAGATATTAAGGGAAAGCGAATAGGTCGCCGAGGCGATGAAGGGTCCCGTATAACGTGCCTGCAGATAAACGGAATGGAAATCATCTGTTCGCACTCGGCCCTCGTCGACACGAAGTTCGCTCCCGTCTTGTATGAAGCGATCGGTTTCGAAAAGGCGTCGCGCAAAAGTATATCCCAGGCTCATTGAAAAAGCATGCGAGATTGCCCAATTCGCGTTTGCTTTACTTTCAAGATTCGAGCTCCCCGAACTGGGGTTGGGTTTAAAGGCAAAATACCGATAAGCCCCCCCAAGTCGGAGCCGGACATCGGCGAGCGAAAGACTTAAGCCGAGCCCTAAACCCCCTCGATTGTAGTCTCGAATCGGCAACCTTTCGGTCCTATCTTTCATGTCCACATGGGTATCGAGCATGAGTTCGGGCAGGAATTGGTGTTCAAAAGCCAGCGAGAATTGGGTGACTAAAGTATCGGCATTGGCCAATTCATTTTCGAAGAAAAACTTTCCACCGTGTTTTGCATTGAAGCGAATACGCGCGTGTTCAAAGGGTTGGGTGGATGTATTGAAGGCGACAAAATAGCGGCTAAGAAAACCGGACTGCGGGTTGGCACTTTCACGATTAACGTTGTCGTCGAATTCAACGCCACTTCGAAGGGAGGCTTGTAATGGATTTTCTTCAGCTTGGATGGGTGCACTCAAACCCAGTGCAATTAAAAAAACGACGCTCGTTTTTTTAGGATCCAAGGTCACTCGGAATTATTTTCGATGAATGAACGCAAAGTACTTTTGGGTTTACTTTCTCTGATCGCCGATTGCAAGCGCACGCGGTCCACGGTGGATAAGGGGGACAGGTCAGCACGTTGAATGGCATCAACAATCCGCTCCAACTTGGTAAGGAAGGTTAGTAATTCTTTTTTTGATGTTGTAATGTTTTGGTTGTTTCCTTGTTGCTCGGAAGCATTCTTTGATTGCAATTGAAGTGCTGCTTTTTCTTTTTCGAGAAAAATTTGTTTCTCTTTTAGAGCCGTAATTTCTTTTAAGAATTTTTTCTTATCTTTTGCGTTGTTTTTTTCAAGGGAGGTATTGAGGAGTTCAAGCGCCTTTTTGTCCTGTTTTATTTTTGTTAGGCGCGTTTTTAGCAGCGCGATTTCTTCCTCTTTTTCGCTATCGTTTTCTTGAGAAAGAACTTTATGATTCAGATCGGCGAGCAAAGAGTTGAGACTTTCAACGGTGAGTTTGGTTTCCTCGATCTCGCCTGTTAATTTATCGTTAATCTGTCCCAAATTCAGATTGGTTTCACCAAGTTCTTCGATTTCGGCGTCTTTTTGAATCAACTGATGATGTAGAGCCTCGTTCTCGTCGCTATTATCTTGCTGACGAAGCTCAGCGTTTAACGCACGAAGGGAAAGAACTTCTTCCTCAAGATCTGCAACGGTGTCATTTTTGTTCTGGTTGCCTAACTCACGTTGAAGGCGCTGAATTTCTTCTTCTTTTTCATCAATTTCGTGTTTTGTTTCTCGTAAATCGTCGACAGATTTTGTCGATTCTCTTTTGGCCCCTTCCAGGAGATCTTCCAGACGATCGATTTCTTGAGCTTGTCGCGTCGCAAGATCTTCAATCGAGGATTTTTCTGCCATCAGGCGTTCAAGTTCTGCGATATCTTCGCTGAGTGGATCAAACCCGCTTTGTTCGAGAAGTCCGGGAGGAGAGGGTGGGCTCCCAAAAGGATTGGTCAGGGGGTCACTGGTTGGGTTTGCCAAACCTAACCCGAGTTTTTTGGGCTGCACGTCGGACGCACGATCCAACCCAGGAGGTTGCGTTGCCGAGAAGGCAAGATCGGGGGAGTTAGAAAAAGTGGGAATGGGCATACTTCGTTCTGAAGGCGCGGAGACGGTGTCGCCAAAGGCCTCATATCTTAATACGAAATCGCCGCACCAAATTTCATCGTTGTCGTTGACCATTTGCGTACCCATGATTGCGCGACGTTGGTCATTGATAATAATGAAGGTACCGTTTGAACTGTTAAGATCTTGAACCTGAACTTGGTTATTTGAGAACTTAAATTCGGCATGATGGCGAGAAACCGATTTGCGGTTCGACCTGATATTACAATCCACAGCGCGACCAATCGTGACGATTGGACTATTGTAGTCTATCGAAATCGTTTGTTCCTTGCCCGCCATATCCGTATAAATAATCCTCGCCAATTTACGCCTCAATGTTGGTTCGAATGAATCTATGTGGCAAAGAAAGAGCCGTCAATAATATGCTTGGGATAAGAAGTAAATTTTAGTTTTACGTCGAAGAGTGGGCGAGGTGGAAGGATCGTATCGTGTGATCTAGATCGCGAGATTCGGTCAACGCGGAGCATGGAAATGAGAGAATTTTTAAATCCCCAAAAATGATCAC
>JALSKP010000666.1 GCA_026988815.1 Myxococcales bacterium
GTGTGTGAGCCCAAATCGTTGAATAAATGTGCGTCGGGTAATTCTCCACAACCGATTGAATCTAAAACAATAAAAACACAACGTTTTGACATCCTATCTCCGAAAACTAAGCCAACGAGACCATAATCTACGGGGCGATTTATGCAATACTTTCATGATTAATACGACGATCGTAAAAGATTTTCTGAGGCATTTTCTTTCTAAGCTACCCTAGAAAAAACGCGGCACAAGGCCACGCCCTACAAAAGTTAATGTTAGGACTTGGAGCCAATGATCGCTTCAAGGTCGGCGACAGATTTTGGGCAGCTTGCGGTCAGATTCTCTGGGCCTTTATCTGTGATCAAAATATCATCTTCGATACGTATACCCAATCCTCGGATCTCCTCCGGCAAATCGGTATCATGAGCGGGAAAGTAAAGTCCAGGTTCGACGGTAATCACCATCCCGGCTTGTAAGGTTTTCCAAGATCCATCGCGCTCAGAATAGGCCCCCACATCGTGGACATCCATACCAAGGTAATGGCCAGATCGATGAGGATAGTATTTTTTGAACAATTCTTTTTCGAGAATTTCTTCCTTACTTTCCTTTAAAATCTTTAGTTGGTGCAAGGCGTCTATGATGCCGTCTCTTGCCATGTTGTGAATCGCACCATAAGGCTGACCGACCTTAGCAGCATTAATCGTGTTGATTTCGACTTCCAACACAGCCTCATAAACATCGCGCTGGGCAGCGCTAAATTTTCCCGAAACGGGAAAACTGCGCGTAATATCGGAGGCGTAATAGTGGTACTCACATCCTGCATCGATGAGTAGTACATCGCCCGATTGAAGTTCACTACGGTTTTCTATGTAGTGCAAAATAGTCGCGTTATCCCCTCCGCCAACGATGCTTGTGTACGCCGGGAAGGGCGCGCCATTTTTGTGGAAATGGTTTTCGATAATCGCTTGGATTTCGAACTCCATCATCCCTGGATGCGTATGACGCATCGCGAGTTCATGGGCTTGGCTGGCAATTTTTGCGGACTTTCTCATCACCGCAATTTCGTCTTCAGATTTACGAAGTCGCATATCGTGAACGATTTCTCGGCCGTCGATAAGGACGCGAGGCCCTGATTTCCCATCTCGTCCAAAGCGCAATTGGGTAAGTTTATCGAGTATAAAATCGTCCCATACATGTCCATCTCTGGTGAAATATAAGGCTTCACGTTTGTAGAAATATTGAGGAAGTTTCTCCTTGAATTCCTCGATGGTGAACGCCGCGTCTGCGCCAAAGGGATCCTTTGCGCCTTCGGGTCCGTAGCGTCTTCCATCCCAGGTTTCTTTCAGGGGATCTCGTTTGTTGACGAACATGATAAAGTCGCCATCTTCGGACCCAGGGGCGAAAACAAGTACTGTGTTAGCTTCCTCAAAGCCGCTTAGATAAACAATATCGCTCGACGGACGAAAGGGATAGGAGGTGTCATTTGATCGCTTTCGCTCCGGCGGCGACGTGAAGATAGCAATTCCGTCCTCGCCGATAGCATCTAGAAGTTGTTTTCTACGTTGGGAAAAAATATCTACAGAAAAAGGTTGCATTATTTACCTTGTCGGAATTGTCTAATCGTCAAAAAGTCTTACTTCTACCTGAAGATCGATTTCCTCGACATCAAAAAGGTCCATCGTATGACGAACCGCTGAATGTTGTTTCGCATTATCGGTCAATGTATCAAAACGAGCCTGACGTTCTTCATCACGTTCGATAGCCATGTTTTTTTCTTTTAACTCGACCTCTTCAACGACGGTCGCCGAGAATTCAAGATCGCCGAAAAGTGCGCAAACCACCTTTCGAATCGTCTCTAATTTTTCAGGTGAAGAGATAAAATCGGAATACTCTTTTTCGAAACTTAGTACACATCGTTTTTCGTCGAAGCTTTCGACAAATCCACGCTCACATTGCATGGCCAGAGGTCGGTTATAGCGCAAGGCCTCCACGACGCGTTTCCATCTATCCACGGGATCCAGACGTGCAATGGTGAGAAGATCTAAACGACCGGGAAGCGCTGGCGCCGGCGCTCCGTCGAGCGCCTTCGTTTCGATATTTTCCGGTTCTTTATTTTCGGGCGCGAGTACCTCGCGCTGAGGTGGATCTTCGCGTTTTTTCTCCGGCATCTTAAACTCAGACGGCACCACGGAGATCGCTTTTTGAGGCGCCGGTACGGAAGGTTCCCGAATCGGGAGAGGTTTTGGAGAAGCCTGGATCGGGCGACTGACCCGCTGGGCATCCGCACGGCGATCTATATTTTTGGGCGCCTCATTATCAAAACGCTGTTCAAGATCGCGAAGGCGGTCGATCAGCAAATCCAGTCCGACCAAGGAACGCAATTGGGTCATTTGAATGACCGCCATCTCTAAGGTCACTTTTGGAAAAGTGTTGCTGTGCATATCAACGGCGGCGCGAGAGGAAATCGAAAACATACGGTGGAAAAGATCGATCGAGGCTTTGGACGCAGTGACTTGCGCTGAGCTAATTTCAGATTCTGTTAAATCCGTCGCCTGTGTTGGATCCTCGGTCGATGCAACCACGACCATATTTCTACAATGCTGAATAAATTCACCCGTGAATTGCTGCAAATCATAACCGTAGGCATCCACATCTTCGATGGTTTGTAGAGCGGCCGAAATATCGTGATCAACAATCGCATCGGTGAGAGAAAAAAGATGTTTGCGATTGGCAACACCCAAAATTTCTAACACCTGAGATTCGGTGATCTTATCCCCAGAAAAACTAATGATTTGATCGAGCAAACTCAGTGCGTCACGCATACCACCAGTAGCTTGTCTGGCGATTATTTTGAGGGCATCTTCCTCGGCTTCAATTTTTTCTTCCCCACAAAGAAAGGAAAGATGGGAGACAATATCAACCTGAGAAATACGTTTAAAATCATAACGCTGACATCGACTTAGAATCGTAACCGGAATTTTCTGAGGTTCCGTGGTCGCGAAAATAAACTTCGCATGGGGTGGAGGTTCTTCAAGCGTTTTGAGGAGCGCGTTAAATGCCTCGGTCGTGAGCATGTGTACTTCATCAATGATGTAAATTTTGTAGCGCTCGCTTGAGGGTGCATAACGCACACTTTCGCGAAGCTCACGAATTTCATTGATTCCACGATTAGAGGCGCCATCGATTTCGAAAACGTCGACGGCTCGACCTTCGGTCACCTCAAGGCACGATGAACAGGTCCCACAAGGATTGGGGGTTGGCCCCTCCTTTCTGCAATTTAATGCTTTGGCCATGATCCGGGCCGTCGAGGTTTTCCCCACACCGCGCGCACCGGTGAAGAGAAAAGCGTGGGCGACGCGATCCATACGGATCGCATTTTGAAGGGTTTTTGCGATATGACCTTGACCCACAACTTCGTTGAATTGGGTTGGTCTCCATTTTCTTGCTAGAACGACATAACTCATGCCACAAGGTCTACACTGAATAGGGGAAAAGTACAGATTAGCGGAAGATATTCATATGACTTTCTGGAAAGCTCAGGGCGATTCTTCGTTGAGAATGAGAACCTTTTTAAGGAGGTCGGTCAGGAGTTCACGATCGATGGGCTTGGTAAGATAGTCAAAAAAACCGAGAGCGATGGTATCCTGGGCGCGGTCAATAAAGGCATCAGCGGACTGAGCAACAATCGGAATCGCCTCGCATCCAGGAAGAGAGCGAATGGTTTCAAATGCCTCAAATCCGTTCATTTCTGGCATATGGAGATCCATTAAAATCAAGTGGGGAAGGCGATCTTCTTTGATAAAGATCTTCATTTTTTCGACCGCACCTTTTCCGTTATTTGCGATCTCTATCTTTAGACCGAGAATATCAAAAAGAGCCTTCATCATCGCTTGGTTTAGCGGATTATCCTCGACAACCAAGACGCGATTGTCCTCGGAAAAAAGGTGTTCCTCGATCCATTCTATTTCCGAGAAAACCTCTGAGACGAGAATACTTTTCAGCGGAATACGCACCGATACTGTCGTTCCGCTGGGCTGCTCTTCCTGGGATTTGAGACTGACCTGGCCCTTCAATAGATGGGTGAGATGTTTTACAATCGCTAATCCTAATCCCGTTCCGCCATATTTTCTTGTTGTACTACTATCGGCTTGCTCGAAATTTTCGAAAATCGATTGCTGCCTAGATGCGGGAATTCCAATGCCTTCATCGACAATATTGAAGACGATCCAATCGGCCTCTTGGACCACATCTAAGTAAACTGACTTACCAGATTCTGTAAACTTCATCGCATTGTTCACTAAATTCACAAGAATTTGGTTGAGTTTGGTACTATCTGAAATCATGAATTCAGGCAGACTTTCGTCAATCTGATAGGACCACTTCAACTTCTTTTTTAACGCTTGAGCTTGGTTCAATCGATAGACCACTTCCAATAAGGAGGATATTTTTAAGGGTTCCTCGATAACCAACATTTTCCCGGATTCAATTTTGGAGAGGTCAAGAATATCCGTCAGAAGGGCCAATAGATTCTGCCCACCGATCTGAATTTGTCTCAAATAATCTAGGATTTCCACCGAAGATAATTTTTCCGACCCACTGAGAACAATATCGCTAAAACCAATAATAGCATTGAGAGGTGTACGAATCTCGTGGCTCATATTCGCTAGGAATTGTCCCTTCGCTAGGCTTGCATTTTCTGCTTTCGACTTTTCAATAATAAGGCTTTTCTCGGTCTTTTTTCTTTGCTCATTCTCGCGTTTGAGTTCCTTATTGGCAATTTCGAGTTCCTCCGTACGACGTTTAACAATACTTTCCAGATTGCGATTTTCGGCGTTGATACTAAATCGCGAATTCCCGAGAAGAGCACCTACTATCAGACCAATGAATCCGGGGGCGAGAAAGGCTGTTTTGGGCACCGCTGTGGCGGGGAGACCAAGTATAATAAAAAATTGAAAGGAGGCAAAAGAAACGAGAATCAACCAACCGAAAAAAGAATGGATCGCGATGTAAACGGGCCTACGCATTCGATTGTCGTCCATGGGAGCAGGGAAACACAATCCTAAATCTCTTTTCTTCGTATGTATAGCCCCCTCGTTTCACATCTTGGTGAAGCACGTTTTTAACCCGTTATTTGTTAATCGTCTTTGTAAGCATTCTTACTATAAAGCGAGGAGTGAAACGGATACTAAAGGCCATCAAGGCGTTGCCAATCCCATGAATTGAAACAACCTTTCCCCTTTTCATCGCCTCGTACGCGTGTTTTGCCACCGCCTCAGCACTAGCCGAACCAGCCTTGAAAAGCAGCTTGTTTTCGATTCCAGCGACCGCCGCAAATTCGGTTCGCGTTGCGCCTGGACAATGGACGCTCACCCAAACATTGGTCTCTGAAAGTTCACCCGACAAACCTTCGGAAAACGCGAGCACGTAGGCTTTTGTCGCGTAGTAGACCGACATATAAGGACCCGGTTGGAAGGCTGCCGTAGAGGCAATATTGAGAACATGTCCAGCGTTACGTTTCACCATCTGCGGCAAAAAAAGATGCGTGAGCTCGGTAAGGGCCGCGATATTTAGACCAATTTGTTGGAGCTCCGTTTTCCTGTCCATTTCCCAAAAAATTCCATTCGTCCCAAACCCAGCGTTGTTGACCAGATGGGTGACCTCATGATCTTTGAGCTTTTCAAATACACTTGTGGGTCCTTCCGCTGAGGCCAAATCTGCAACGATAATGAGTACGTCGATGGTGTACTTGTCTTCAATCTCTTTTTTAACCTCTTGTAATTTATCTTCTCGCCTGGCGACAATCGCGAGATTGATTCCATCTTCAGCGAAGTGATAGGCGATAAGTTTGCCAATTCCGGCCGAGGCTCCGGTGATGAGAGCGAGTTTCATAAAGATCCTGAGAAAGGAAAAAAGAAACCTAGGCTCCCATTCTGGAAATACAAGCCTTTTTGTAACCGCTTTCTTACCTGATAAAACTTGGAAAGAAAAAGCGCCCCAAAAGCGTTTCTGGACTGCTCAGCGGTTTACACGAATTTGGCACGTCCCACTGGAATTTATTGGAAGCCTTCGTTTCCTTTTCTGGCTTAGTCGAAGCCTATGATGAAGCGCTACGATTGGGTTACCAAGGTCACGAATATGGCGATCTAGAATTGGTCTTTAGAAAAACCAACTGACTATTTACTGCACGCGCCAACACTAAAATCGCTGCTGAGAAGCGTTGCTTTTTTCTCATCGGATATTTTTTTTGCATGATTCGCGCACGCATCAGCGGTCTCAATGTCTTTCGAACATCCAGACCCCTGTGCGACACAAATCGTGTCATCGGTACACTGGAAACGAAAGGAGCATTCTTCGCCAGCGCTATCACTATCGCCACAAGCAGCTAAAAGAAGAAAAACGGCACATAAAACATATCTCATAATCATCCTATGGAAACATTTGGCATCGACCGCCAAAACCAGAATGCCCGTAATTACCACCACCTAACCTGCTGTCAATAAGGTTGCGATTGAACAAAACCTTCGGATAAATTATGCTCCACCCATCCTAAAAATTGGACATTAAATGCCCCACTCTCAAATGCCTTCAACGCTGCTTAAAACGTCTCTTTTTATCCTCATCGTTGCTCTTTTTTCCTGCAGTGATGATGAAACAGGAACAAATAATAACGATAATAACGGAAGCGTCCTTACGAATAATTCTACGCCGACAAATACCAGCACCCAGACCACGCCCACAACGGGTACGACTGGGGGAATGACTTTGCCTGGCGGTGCGCCGAAGCTGTCCAACACACCCACCTTTGATCTTCTCGCGGTCAAACTTTTTCGCTTCGGTTGGGAGGAGGTTTCTGATGCCACCTACTACCAAATGATGGAGAACGCCGATGGTGCTTCTGACTTTGTTCAGGTCGGCGAAAACATTCTACCAGGTGTTAAAACATTGGATATAGAGGTTCCCCTCTGCTTTCGAACCAACGCCCAATACCTTCTAAAAAGTTGCAACGAAGAAGGGTGTACCGACTCTGATCCCGTCAGTGTGAGCGGAAACCTCGCCGAGGCCATCGGATATTTTAAAGCCGGAAATACCGACATGGGCGATCGTTTCGGAACAGCGATTTCCTTGAGCGCCGATGGTAAAACGATGGCAATCGGCGCGCCCAAGGAAAGCAGCCGAGAAGTAGGCGACGAAGACGAGGACGGTTGGTCAGAATCAGGCGCCGTTTACGTCTTTACGCAAACGGATGGAAAATGGATTCAACACTCATTTCTAAAAGCAAGCAATGCGGACCGCTTCGATCATTTTGGCAGCGAAATTTCTTTGAGCGACGACGGTCAAACCTTAGCGGTCAGTGCTCGCGAAGAGGACAGTAATGCAAGCGATAATAAAGGCGATAACAATAGGTCTAATGCTGGCGCGATTTATGTATTTGAAAAGAAGCAATCCCAATGGGAAGAAATTCACTTCATCAAACTAGACAACTCCCAAGGTACGCTTTTCGGTGGGCGGATGATCATGTCTGGCGATGGAAATACAATCGTCGCCTCGGAAAAAAATCCTTTTTTGAATGCCGATACGATAAGCATCTTTACTAAAATCGGCGAAAGTTGGATCAAGGAAAAGGGATTCTCCAGAGCCAACGCCGTCTTGGATAATTTCGGTTTCAGCTTAACCATAAACACAGAGGGTTCAATCATCGGCGTGGGAGCGAATCGTGAAGACAGCAATGCATCGGGAATAAATGGAGATCAAGATAACGATTTATTGTCCAATAGCGGTGCCGTTTTTATCTATGAAAAGAAGAACGGAATCTGGGAGGAAACCTATATTAAACCTGATATCCAAACCCAAGGAGCGGGTTTTGGCAGCGCGATTTCGATCAGCGCGGACGGCTCAACCTTGGCCGTCGTCGGCGGCGGAAAAGAAAACGAGGGCGATAATTATGACGGCAAACCCTACGTCTACATCTACAAAAAAGGTGCGGTATGGGCGCTAACGAAAAAGCTTCTTCCAGGTAAGAGTGGAGGTTATCTTAGCGTAAGTTTAAACACCAAGGGCACACTCCTCGCCATCGGCGCGATAACGGACCAAAATTCGTCCGAGGGGTTAAATGGTACTCGAAGCGACGTTGCTAACACGGCCTACGGTGCAGTTCTCGTCTTTGGATTAGACAACGATGTCTGGTCGGAAGAGGTCTACGTCAAAGCAAGCGTCCCCGGCGAACGAGACAACTTTGGAACCCAGGTAGAAATTGCAGACGATGGAACATTGGTCGTTGGCGTTCCTTTGGAGAGCAGTTCCGCCAAAGGCGTCGATGGGGATCAAATGAATGAAGATGCGGCGGCGGCCGGCGCGGTTTATCTATATTAGGCGATCGACCCTACTCATTTTGAATGTCGGCACGAAAAAAGGCGCCCAAAGGCGCCCATAGTAAAAATACTACCCTCTCAGATTAGGCGTTACGCAACGCATCGGCTTTGTCGGTTGCTTCCCAACTAAATCCTTCACGCCCAAAGTGCCCATATGCTGCTGTTTGCTTGTATTTCGGTTTTAGTAAATCTAGAGACGAAATAATTCCGGCGGGCTTGAGTTCAAAAAACTCACGAACCAGACCTGCAATTTTTTCTTCGGGCATCGTTGCTGTGCCAAAGGTTTCTACAAGAACACTTACAGGTTCTGCTACACCGATGGCATAGGCAAGTTGAACTTCACAACGTGTGGCGAGTCCAGCTGCGACGATGTTTTTTGCGATATAACGTGTCATGTAGGCGGCAGAACGATCCACTTTTGAGGGATCTTTACCTGAGAATGCACCGCCACCGTGACGCCCCATTCCACCGTAAGTATCCACAATAATTTTCCGCCCTGTAAGGCCGGAATCACCGACGGGTCCACCGACGACAAACCTGCCAGTTGGATTAATATGGTATTTCGTATCTGCGTGAATGAGCTCTGCGGGAATAATAGGCTTTATCACGTGTTCCATGATCGCCTCTTGAACATCTTTTAAAGACGCGCGTTCAAGGTGCTGAGTCGAAACAACGATCGCATCGATATGCTTCGGCTTTCCATCTTCGTAATGGACGGTAACTTGAGACTTCGAATCAGGTCCAAAGAAATCTACTTCGTTAGATTTTCTAACTTGCGCTAGTTTTTCAACCAAACGGTGAGAAAACATAATGGGCATCGGCATGAGAACATCCGTTTCATCACATGCATACCCGAACATCATTCCTTGATCGCCAGCACCTTGCTCAGACACAACCCCCATATCGGTGCGAACACCTTGAGCGATATCGGGACTTTGCTTATCGAGTGCAATCATTGTCGAAATCGTGTCCGCATCGTATCCAAAATGAGGACCGATGTATCCGATATCACGAACCGCGCTTCTCATTACTTCTGCGAAATCCACGTTTGCGCTTGTGGTAACTTCGCCGAAAATCATTGCAAAGCCGGTGTTTACGGCAGTTTCGCAAGCGACTTTAGCGGTCGGATCTTGTGCAAGAATTGCATCAAGAACGGAATCGGAAATTTGATCTGCAACCTTATCAGGATGGCCTTCGGATACAGATTCGGATGTAAATAGATATTCTTTCATGTGATACTCAGTTTCTAAACTTATTTGTGATTTTTGAAATTCATATTTGTTCGCCTATGAGCGTATGGCTCGTGGCGTTCTTTACTAGAACTTTGACTAAACTTCCAGGACCGACACCATTGTCTTTTTTATCAAAAACACAGGCTTTAAATCCGTCCGTTTTCCCAACCCATTGCCGCGCATTTCTCTTGGAATCGCGTTCAACCAAGACCTCAACTGTTTGGCCAATCATGGCAGGAAATACCTCGCCACATATTGCTTCTTGGACCTCGATGATCTTTTTAAGCCGCGCTTTCTTAAGGGCCTCAGGAATGTCATCTTCAACATTACGAGCAGCAAAAGTTTGACTACGTTCGGAGTATTTAAAAAGGTATCCAAAATCAAAACGGGTGGTCTTCAATAAATCGACAGTGGCCTCAAAATCGTCCTCGCTTTCACCAGGATAGCCAACGATGATATCGGTCGACATCGCAATGTTGGGCATCGCGGTGCGAATATCTCCAACCAAAGTATCGAATTCTTCACGTGTATACTGTCGTCTCATCAGGCCTAACATTCGGTTCGAACCCGATTGTGCGGGGAGATGGAGGTACTTGCAGATCTTTTTATGGGAGGCCATCGTCGCGATAAGCTTTGCATTAAAATCGGTCGGGTAGGGCGAAGTAAAACGAATGCGCTCTATACCCTCGATTTCAACGAGCATATTGAGCAAGTCAGAAAAGTCAGTAAGTTTACCATTTTCATCATGATGTGTATAAGAATTTACCGTTTGTCCAAGAAGCATGAGCTCCTTAAACCCAAGCGCGACACTTTGATGTGCCTGTTTCAACACTTCTTCAGGCGATACACCGCGTTCGCGTCCACGGGTAAAGGGCACAATGCAAAAGGTACAAAACTTATCGCAACCGCGTTGCACACTAATATGGGAGGTGATGCCTGGACGCCGTTTTACGGGAATCCCCTCGTAGGTTTCTGCTTTATCGAGTTTTACATCGATAAGCGCGTCCATATTTTTGCCGCTCGACTTATCTCCGAGGAGGTCGGGAAGGCGGCGATAGGCATCAGGTCCGACAATGATATCCACATCGGGCGCGCGTTCGGCGATTTTCTCACGTAAATGCTCGGCCATGCATCCCGTAATTCCCAAGACCAAGTCGGGATTTTTCTTCTTAAGAGGTTGAAGATGGGTGAGTCTTCCAAAAACACGCTCTTCGGCTTTTTCGCGAACAGCACAGGTATTGATAAGGATAATATCGGCATCTTCCATCGATTCGGCGCTTTGGTATCCGTCTTCGGCCAACAGACCGCCCATGGTTTCTGAATCCGCAAGATTCATCTGACACCCGTAGGTTTCGATAAACACCTTCTTCGTTTTAGTCTTGCCGAAGGTCGAGGTGATGGGCATCCCGTTAACAGATCCGTTATTCGCTGTTGGATCTTTGTGCTCTTCTTTTTTAGGCGGGTTCATTTAATGTCCTAAAGACAAAAATTAAAATCAAAACGGGGAGCAAGGTAGAGAATAGGAAACCTATAGTCAACAGGATGGGGACGATTCTGGCTGCGGACAGTGTGATCCTTTTCGGTGGGATTCTGATCCCCTCTCCCTCTGGGGGAGGGTTAGGGTGGGGGACTTCGTTTTAGCTTGTGGGTTTATTGGCTTCGGCCTTGAC
>JALSKP010000667.1 GCA_026988815.1 Myxococcales bacterium
CGCCTCCAGAAATTTTGGAAGCGACCTCAGCCGCCATTCTTGCCGATAAAAGTGTCTACAGTCCGCTCGCTGGAATCGATGAATTGCGTGCCCAGATTGCAAAAAAAGCGAGGAATTATAATAAGATTTCCCAAGCCCAATCGGAGAACGTGATCGTTACCATCGGTTCGACCGGGGCTTTTAATTCGGTCGTTCAAAGTTTATTTGATCCCGGTGATGAGTTCATTCTTTTTGAACCTTATTATGGCTACCATTTAAACACCTTGAAGGTCGGCGGGTTGATTCCCAAATTCGTTTCTATGGGACTCGATGAAGATCGCAATTGGACGATAACCCGCGAGCAGCTCGAAGCGGTCGTAACAGAAAAAACCAAAGGAATCATGTGTTGCACGCCCTCTAATCCTTCCGGAAAGATTCTGTCGCGCCCCGAGTTAGAAATGATTGCTGACTTTTGTCAGGAACACGATTTGTTGGCCGTCACAGATGAGATCTATGAGTACATTGTCTATTCAGGATCTGAGCATATTAGTTTGGCCTCCATCCCTGGTATGTGGGATCGCACGATTACGATGTCAGGTTTCTCGAAGACCTTTTCTATCACGGGATGGCGCCTAGGTTTTATTGTTGCACCGACGCATTTGACGACGCCCATCGGCCTTATCAACGACCTCTTTTATGTGTGCGCTCCCACGCCTTTGCAATATGGAATTGCGGCGGGAATGGCGGCTTTGGACGATGACTATTATTCTAAAATGTCTGCCGATTACGAAAAGAAGAGAGATCTTTTTTGCGGCGTGTTAACCGATATTGGACTGCGTCCTCATATTCCAAACGGTGCCTATTATGTCCTAGCCAATATTGAACGTCTTGGACTTGAGGACGATAAAAAAGCGGCCATGCATATTTTGGAAAGCGTCGGTGTTGCCTCGGTTCCCGGAAGCTCTTTTTTCATGTCAGATATAGGAAAAACCCTAACCCGTTTTTGTTATGCCAAAGAGTGGGATGTTCTAGAAAAAGCCTGCGAGCAACTTAGTAAATTAGCTTAGTAAATTAACTTAGTAAACTAGTTTGGTTTTTTGAGGGTGATCGTGTTCCGATAATTACCAAATACTTCATCAGCTAAGGAATAGAAATACATTGGGCTAAATAGGTCATCCCGTTCGGTGTAGAATCTGAAGCGTTGGTGATAAAATTATATTTATCAGAATCGGAGGTGATACCACCACGGTAGAGAATGTTGCAGTTCCCTGGTAGGATTCCAGTTGCATAGACTTCGACAAATCCACTTGATCGATACCAATAGCCCAGACGATGGCGCGTTCCCGTTGTTGTATCAACCGCATAGATCGAGGTCGTCGTACTATCATTTGTTGTCGTGAGGGGCTGACCATCAATGGTAATATTGATCGTCAAGGTTGTCGTGAAAATATTGATATTCTGGTCATAGGGTGTTGTGGATGAACACGACCCGATTCCAGGGTCGCCACACCCAGAAACCAGGTTCCCAGAACAAAGGCCCGCAGCATTGCAGGGCTCACCGGTGG
>JALSKP010000668.1 GCA_026988815.1 Myxococcales bacterium
AATTTTTGCGCCCGGATGAATATCGATTCCGGTTTTTTCGTGAGCGTACTCGGTCAAGATCCGAGGAAGCATGGGCACCTTCAACGCGTATAAAACATGGGCAATACGATAGGCCGTAACCGCGACAATACCGGGATAGGAAAAGACAACGTCTTCTACACTTTCAGCCGCCGGATCGTTTTGATACGCGGCGATGATATCGTCATTGAGTTTGGACCGAATTTCGGGAAGTTGAGACAACAGTTCTAACGCCAAACGTTGGCAACGAGGACGAGGCGAAAGATCCTTGTCGCTCTTTTCCCAATTCGTAGCGCGGTGAATTTGTTCGCTCAGCATTTCGGTCGCGGGCAAAAGATGCTCCGCCAAAGACAGACGCAATGTCGCCTCGCTTAAGTGACGGGTCGAAAAATACCCCAGAAAAAGCAAGTGCTGAATATGACCAAAAGCCTCAATCGTTGCCCGCCGATTTGGCAACGCGTAGGTCTCCAAATTGTTAATTTCCTCTGGCCCAGAATAACTCTCAACCAGTTGATCTAATACCGACTCAATCGCTTTTTGTTCATCAGACATCTTTCTAACCACTTTTCCAGAAGAATGTAAAAACGCAGTGTGGGAAACCTTAAGAAATAATGCAACGAAAATATTAAAAGGGTGTCTGAGTAAAGACGATCGGAAACTCCATCGAAAACGGATTGGTTTGTCGGAACGTCCACTTTGGTTACCACAGATCGCTTATAAATAAGAGTAATCCGGGTATACCCAAGGGCAGGCTTCGCACACCACAGCGGTACCCCTACAGATCAAATTCAATCTCCGACTGTTTTTAATCAGACACATTAAAAGGTATTGAACAGGTCGTGTGATCCGTTTCTGAGGTATTTCTTTCTTTGCAGCTAACTCTACAATCCACTTTCCATTTCCTCAGAAAAGGATCACACTATTGAAGAGGAAAATCTCCAGGGCGTTTTTGATCATTTCGGAGAAAATTTCTCGAATTTTCGAAGGATGAAATCATTTAGGAAAGCACATCGCGTAAGTTCTCCATAACCACGCGACGCATTTGAGCGGCCGAGGAAAAGCGACGGTTTGGATCCCGTTGAAGTGCTTTTCCAACGAGCTGAATGAAGGCCGGAGAAACGCCCTTGCCTTCCATCTGGGCTAACGAAAACTCTGGAAATTCGCCCAAGGATTGCGGATCGATTAACGTCACGGCTTCCCAAAGGGTCACGCCTAAGGAATAAAGATCAAAACGGGGATCGATATAACACTCTCTTCCCGATTGTGCTTCCGGGGCAGCGTAACCGGCCGTGATACAACCCGCCGTTGGCTCGGTTGTTTTTTCACCCAAACGCATCGTCACCGCGCCAAAATCGATGAGCGTAAAATAGTCCCCAGCGCTAGCCAGAATATTTGCAGGCTTTAGGTCCTGATAAACAAAACACGCGGCTTGGGACCCCACACTAAAAGGTTTATGCAAACGTACAAAGATGGTTAAAAGCTCTCGTGCTAAGACGAGCAAGTTGGTCTCCAAACGTTTACGAAAAGTCTCGCTTCGCATTTCCTCTGAAAGAATCTTTCCATCAATAAGTTCGAGAACTAAAAAAGGCTCCGAGGCGAGTAGAGATTCGGAGAGCTGAAAAGGATTGTCTTTTCGGCCGTAGCTTTCTTCTAAAGTCAGCGAGCGATCGTAGAAAAAATGATTTGGGCTCGGAATATTATTGAGCCCTTCATTCCTAAATCGAACGATTATTTTCTTTTCCCATTCAAGAATACTTCGTGTTTGCTTTACAAATTTTTCAGCTTCTTCTTTGGTATATTGAAAATGTTTGGCGTTCGATCCTGAATCATAACGCGTCGTTTTAATCAGAACTCTGTTGTTCGCGCAAAGCGTATCGACTGCGTCATAAATAACACCCATGCCTCCGCTATCGGCAAAAACTTTTCGTATTTCATACCGTCCTTCGCACAATACTTGAGGAGATTTCACGAGCTGGCGATCTCGAATTTAATCGCTAAAACGCCAGCGAGCACGATGACATCGTTGGGCTTTAACACACGACGATCCCCAAGACTAAGCAGCTCATTGTTGAGTTGAGTCCCTGCGTTACTCACCACGTAAAGGGTGTAGTTTTTATTCTGTCGATAAACGTAGGCATGTTTACGAGATACGAGCCCCTTTGTATCATACTCGCTGAGATCAAAATCAGGGTAGGCATCTGAATGCGGATCTCGACGACCCAAAAGAGTCTCGTCGTTTTCAATATAATGCTTATGAGCCTCTTCTCGATTCACATAGAGGGTCAAGGTCGCCGGATTAACGTAGGTTCCCGGTTGAGGAAGAGGCGCCAGTTTTTCTCGAATTTTGGGCTCACTTTTAAACATCTCCCTAAATTGGGGCGACCCAGAAATACCCGCTGCATCGATATAAGAATCTTCTGGAGCAGCGCCCTCATTTAGATCTTCTTGAACCTCGGACACTTGCACTTGGCTTGGCGCCTCCATGCCTTCTTCGTAATCGGGCACATAGGTCGTCACGAGGTCCGATGCGGTATTTCCAAGCTCGGGCTCGGCCGCCGTCAGGCTTTCTCCCATCGGACCAAATCCTTCATCATATTCGGGGCTACCTGGAAAATAGGCCTTTCCATCCAAAGGCGAATAGAGAACTTGGGCTGGATTTCCCTCGTCTTCCTCGATGGCACTTGATACGGCTTCTAAGGCCGCAGCCGGGAATTCTTCCTGGTCAAATACCTGGTTTTCAAGAGGCAGGTGTTCATCTACCGAAGGCGTTTCTGCGGCCAACATTGCGGCTACGTTTTCTTCTGGCGCAAGAACCTCTCCTGGCTCAAGAGGACTCAATCGCTCTCCACAAACCTCACAATGTTCGGCCCTTGCGGCGTTCTGAGTTTCACATACAGGGCATATATTTTCCAAAGCGCATTCCTTAGTTAGTGTTTGAATTTCTGTCGCACCATGACGACGATGACATCGCCGAGGCTTCTGTTTTCATGGCCTCGATTTTTGCCTTTATTTCTGAAGGCTGAAAGCGAGTGTTTTTATTGGTTTGGTAAATCAGCTTACCATCATAATCTATTTTTTGAGAGCTCATCTCGAGCGCTTTTTGGGCCATCAACTTACAACGTTCTACGTTCGAATTGGCACGATGGATTTTGGCTCGCTCAGAATAATGGGCGGCAAGGTCATAGGCCAGGGCGACTTTATTACCTATCTGGGAGCAGGCAATGATCGCGTCTTTGGCGCCGCAGGCCGTCGTCTTTAAATTCGAATCGCGGCGGTAAATCACAACCTTCCCTAGTTTACGCATTCCGCCTTCGCCTTCTTCATACTTAAAATCTCCTTTGAGCGACAAAATATCGTTGGCCTTTAACCATTGAACGTTGGACTTGACGAGGGAGATAATATCTTTGGGAGCATCGGAGAGTGGTGGAATCGCTCCACATTCAACCCGCTTTAAGGGTCCAGCACTTTCGGAAAAAGCGGATTTTGTGGTTAGAAAATAGGGACCAAATCCACCTTTTTCGTCCTGTTTGGACATGACCTGAAGGTCCAGTTGACCACAACCAACATAGGTTGAGGAAAGATCTGCAAAGGCCGGTTCCGCATCTTCGATTTCAACCTTCGCATTTTGGATTCTAAATTCACATAAAGATTTTTCAAAGGGAACATCGATCACACCACCAGATTGATCTTTCCCGCTATATCGGAAAACACGAGGATCTAGGGACGCGCTTTTTGAAAACGCATTTGTAATCTCCTCAGCGAGCTGCTCAAGGGCTGTTTTGGTTTGCATACCCGCTAATGTTTCGCAGGCTTGAATTCCCTTTTCCATAGAAAAAAGGGCATCAGAACTGATTTCACGCTCTCGTGAAACATCGAGTAAGCTCGCTCCTAAGTTCCCCATTTTTTCTGCCAATCGACGATCCAATCGTTCTAACTCTTCGAGAATCAAAGGTGTTTTTTGATGTGTTGCCACACGCGCATTGGCTTCTAATTTTATCGGTTTTAGAACCGCGTTTCGAAGGGTGCTCAAGGCTGTCCAGTCATGCCCATCAATGGCCAATGAAAACGCGCCTAAATCATCGATGGCTTTGCTCACTTCAGCAGGATCCTCGTCACTCTTTTGAAGGCTCTTTCGCGTCACCGATTGTTCTTCTTTAATACGCAGGTTTTTTGCACGTTCAGGATTCACACCACAACTTGATAAGATTGGGAAAACTAAACAGGCTAGAAAAACGAGACGCATTATGACCTCGGTGAAGAAACTTGCGGCCTTATATCACGGAGATGCAACCATGCAAAACCTCATTCTCCGGTCCTCAATAAGTGCCTTCCCTTTCCAATCAACTTTATTCCTCTTTTCATTTACTTCGAAAACACTTTAGATAGGATAGCATCACCACATTCTAAAACAGGATAATCTATGTCGGACGATAATTGGAACAATAATAAAGACAAAAATGGAACCGACGGCGAGTGGGGATTCGTCTCCGACCAACCCGGTGGCATGTCGATGGGCGACGCCAAAGGCATTCAAGACCGCGTCCTACAACTCATGCAAACCAACGACGTCCAAGCAAAAATTAATGGCGCCGCCCAACTCATGACCGAAGGACAATGGGATGCCTGCATTCAGGCCTACGCCCATATTAAAAACGCCCATCCCGAACAAGCCGCACTTTGCGAGAGCCAAGTCGGCGCTGCTGAGTTTTTTAAGGGAAATTACGATAACGCGATCCAACATTACGAACTTGCCAAATCGCTCGGCGCAGATCTAGGAATGATGGATATGAACATCGCCGAGGCGAAAGAAAAAATGGCAAATAGCGCCACGATGGCCATGGAATCGCTCCAACCGCCACCCGCTCGCGCTCCGCTAACTCCCCCTCAAAATTCGGGCTTTGTTCCCATGCCCACGCATGCGGACCCCAACCAGGCAGCACAAAACCCAGCGATGCCGCAACAAAACCCTAATTTGCTTCCCGCAAATTCGCTCAGTTCTGGCGGCTTGGACAATAACGATATCATCGCAATGCTGCTCTCCTTTTTCATTTTGCCGGGAATCGGACACATTATTGCCGGGCAGACCATGAAGGGGTTCGCCATCATCGCCACCACCGTTTTAACCTGCGGGCTACTCGGACTCATGTGGCCTATTGCACTTGTCGATCTCTACATGGTTTTGATGGCTAAAAAACAACGCACCCTAGGCGATTGGGAGTTTTTTCCAAAGATCTAAAATTGTTACGCAGACCCTTCCGCCGCCCTTTTCAAATCACAAACAATCACAGACCTAAAAATCATTCAATTCAAGGCCGATCCCACCGCAATCAGCGGCGAGTGCACAATCAGGGTCGACCTACCTTAGGGCAAGGCATCGCAATCGGGTCTAAAGTCGGGATCGCTTCCACCGATGATCACAATACCGTATTTATTTTCAAAGGGCAGCGTTTCTCGAATAAACAATCCATGATAATGCCCTTCTTTATCTAACACTGCATGAGGAAGACTAAATACTTTGTCGGCTTCAAGGCGATATCGATCCCGCTCCGACCTTAAGCGCAGCGCTTCATCGCCACTAATAAGGAGAGATTTTCCCGCACAATAGTCGCGCTGGTTTTCAGCTAAATCGATGATTGAGAAAGAGGGATCCCAATCGAAAATAAAAGGGTTGCGGTGTTTCCAAGTCAGGTCGCCTTTTTCACCACCGCCATCAACCAAGAGGCGTAGGCTATCGCCAACATAAGGCTTGCCGTGCTCTACCAGAAAGCTCATCGCGCTTTGCATGCCGTCGGCAATTTTGATTTGGTTGGCAAGCTGCGGATCGTTTAGCGCATTCCCGTAACCAAATGAAAAGGAAAGGGGACCCGCATGGATGTCATAAATATCCTCGCGGCGGCTATCTAACTGGAGTTGGTAGGCGTCAAACTCTTCCCAGAGGTGCCAATGGATAAGCGTTAAGAATTCGATGCCCGCTTCTTCGTCCAGTGTCCCCGTCGTAATGTCCATTCGGTTGCCATTCCAACTTTGAACCTTTTTCGGCAAAATACCCCAGGTCCAAAATTGGCATTTACCGTTCAGGTAAATATAACGAACGCCGTTTTCAGAATAAAAATACCTGTTGACACCAAGGGCATGAAGCGTTTCGGTTCGCATCACCAAAACGATATTATCGCTACCATCACAGACGGAATAGTAGTCCGCCACATTGGGAACGCGTTCTGGAATATCTGTCTTCTTTTCGGCATCCGAACATGCGCTCAGAACGATAAGCAGCAAAAATAAAGGTAGGGCGTTTATTTTATTCATATTTTAATCCTTTTCTTAAATGAGAAAAATCAAAAGAAGGATCCTCATGAGGTCCTCCCGATTCTGTTAATAATCGTTGTTCTTCGGGTCCTGGTTTTTCGATCGCGTCCCTCAATCCTTGGCAGAAGGAACGCATGTCACGATTGCCGCGCGGACCATAAGAATATCCGCTAAGGACACAAAATTGTTCTTCTTCACAGTCGAGCCGCGTCTTACAAGAGAGATTTTTATCGTGAATACAATGCTGTAAAGCGCATTGTTCCCCTTGTGCGCAATCATTGTCTGATGCACAAGGCGAGCATTGTCCATTTATGCACGCCATGGCGAGCCCGCACCCATCGTCTTTTTCACAAGGCGGAAGTTCTTTGGGGGGAAGCATGCCTTGCCATTCTTCGAAATCTCGTTCCTGGACATCGCCTTGCTCTGCGAATTTTTTTAATGAGCTTTCTGATTTTAGGACCTTCTTAGAAAATTTGGAGTCTTTCTTGTCGTTTTTTTCTAATGTGTCTTTAGTAAGTTTTGCAACTAATCCTTCGTTTTTTTCTATTCGTAAATTGGTCGATATGCTGAAGAAAAAAACAATCCCCACGCCTAGCGCACCGGCTAAAAATGAAAGCCCAAATCGTTGTGCAAAAGAGTTCATCAATCGCCGACCGGATTACAATTGAGGTTATAAATGAAGTTTGTGTTTAAACTGTGGTCATTCTCAATGTGATAACGATAATCGCGCGTCGATCGCCCGTCGAAATCGTCCACATAGGTTTTCCAAAAACTCCAAGGTTCATTTTTTCCATGGTTTCCAGTGCTTGATCCGATACCATTATAGAAACTATGGATGGAAACCATCATATTAGAAAAACTGATCTGCATGCCATCCCCGGTGGTGTTATCATAAAGATCGCGCATATATTTGGCGCTGTTTATTTCTCGTCTTCGATCTGCGTTCGTACAATTTGACCCCAGGCTGGTTTCCAAATCAACGCTCAACGAGGACGTTGAGGGCGGAGCGCAGATGTCTTCACCTTGTCCAATACAATATATGGGATCGTGCGAACTGGGGTCAAAGGCGCCTGCCATTCCCATGAAAGTTGCCAATCCTTCCTCGAACTGTGCAGAACCCCATTCTTGAGAACTCAGGGTATGGTTACAATTCGTTCCAGAGGTATTGGGATAACAATAAACGTTAGGTGGATAGTCGAAGGTTCCGCCGTTGGTTGCTGCCGAGGATCCTACGTGTCCCATCTCGTGCGCGATAGTATGGTACTGAAATTGGCTACCACTTAAAATTGATATTTTCTTTTCGTTGGATGAAGAAACATTACCGCTGGTCCCGTTTAGTATTTTAACATTGTTAAAATGCCATCCAATAGGTGCCGAGTAACGGAACGCGTAGTGCCAGGTCCGCCATGCGCCCTCATAAATATTGGCGCCTTTGATAGGAAGACCAGCGCTTCCCCAATGGATGGTCCCCATATATTGGGGATTGGATGCACTTGTATTCCAGTAAACAATAGAGCTTGTATAGTCGAGATTTTGCGAATGTCCATTGGCTAAAAACACACGAAATCGTCCATCTCGATGTTCTAATCGAACGCGAATTTTCAGGGAACCTGGAACTGTTGGACTCGAGTATTGAATAAGATATGCGCCTGCAATATTGGTTGTGCCAACACCGATAAGATGGTTTCCATTGTAGAGTCTAACTTTCATATGACGTAAGGGTTGAAAGCTGTTCGCATCAGATTCGTTATAATTGGACCCGACGCAACTTCGTGAGAGATCGTCGGGACAATATTGGCCCAAATTATTATAACTTCGCAAAATTCCAGATACGTACCCCGTAAAAGCAAAGGCCGACGAAGAGCTAAGCATGATGAGGATGAGGAAAATATGTTTTAGTATTCGTTTAAACATTAGTTCTTCTCCTTTGGTTCAGGCTGTTTGACTCCGATATTGATGAGCGATAGAGCGTTGAATTCTTCTTCATCTATGATTGTTTTTTTACCCTTTATAACTTCAGTAAAGGCCTCGTCAAAGGCATTGGATTGATTGCCTTTTTGATCAATTGAAACCGCTCTCACACGAAAGACATAATACCCGTCCGCGAGAGAAGGATTAAGATCAACTTTAGATTGATTGACTGAGTTTGAAGAAAAACGGAAATCACTTGATATCGACGGCGCCACAATGGAATGACCACGGTCATCTAATATTTCGGTTGAATAACGCGTCACAATGTCGTGTTCGGTACGATTCTTGATGAAGAGATAGTAGGATAATGTTCCATCAGATTTTGCTTCATTGTACTTAATTTTAACACTCAGCGGATTAGCGATTTCTTGAGTCGCGATTTCCACCAGATCAGAGCTTTGAAATGGTGATGCTTGGACGCGTGTACTAAGACCGCTCAGAATCATAAAACTCAGTAATCCTCCGACGAACAATCCGCTAAAGATCGCTTCTTTCTTTCTTTCTTTCTTTCTTTCATATTCCCCTCCTTCAGGGCTATTTGGGTGAATCGCGATAGTAAAGATCGTACGATTTTTTTCAAATGGTTTTTTAAAATTTTGTTCTCAGGTATTTAATTGGCATGATTTAAATCGGAGAAGACTCTCCTCCATGCGGTGCGCGGTGTTGGTCTCTTCGCAACGCGCGCTCAATTTAATCTACGGCGTTAACCTGAAGATCGAATGTCTTGTTTCGTAGGAGGTCTAACCCAACTCAATGATGCACTCTTGGCTACATCCATCATAGCTTTGCGTGTTTCCGTCGTCGCAATTTTCGCCAAAGTCGATGACGCCGTTGCCACATTTATCACCGCACCCAACTTCAAATTTCACTTCGCCAGCCTCGTCTGCATCTACAATTTCACAGCTCGATGGGCATAATGTAATGGCGTCCTCAAGAACATAATATCCGCCCGATGCCGTGCACGAAGCCTCATCTTGGACGAAGGGAAAACGCACCACCGCTCCGCCATCACCAGGTGTATAGGTCGCAATCGCTTTGCTGAGATCGACATCCTCAGCCTCGGACGCATAACTGCATGGGATCGCAGAACGGGCGATCACGTCGGCGGCCAAGGCTTCAAAAATTTTATCAAAATTGTCGTTTTTGCAAATCGGGAAACGTAGTCCTCCTGTTAGAATACTCAGGTCTTGATACACCGACCCGTTGTTCACCGAACCGGGCATACATCGTCCGTCCACGAAAGGTGAACTTGCTGGCCAAGGCGCCGTCGCCGGCGTATTTTCGGCCAAACCGACGATAGAATGAAAAGTATAATTTCTTTGCGCCACGGTCCCAAATTGCTCGGGATGGGTCATCAGAAAATCGTCAAAACTCTGGGCTTCCATCCTCTCGTTATCGTCGGTGATCGCGAGAAAAGACTTAAAGGCCTCCGGGCGGAGATTGAGCCCCCAGGGCTCTTCGCATCCTTCAGAATAAGTATCCTCAAGTTTGCTCAACGCATTTCGGCTTGCGATAGATTTATTACAATGGGCGTACTTGGCATTCTTACCTGGGCTTCCAGCGGTACAATCGCTTTGTCCTAAAGGCGGCGCAATGCAAATCGAGGTCCCTGAATTTCCGTACCTTGCCACCATTATAACACGGTAATCAATGCCGCTTTGATCGAGAATCGTTCCCAAACTACCGTTCAAATTCGTCCGGATTGCCGCAGCTTCACCCGTCATACTTCCTGAATTATCCACGACAATAATAATGTCGACCGGCTTTTTGACCGCTGACGCTTTGCCCTCAATCGTATCGCAAAGTTCATCCGCGACCGTGGGATCTGTATTCTGATCTATCTCTTGTTTGTCATCGCGACCATCCCCGTCCGTATCCGCCTTGGTTGGATCCGTTCCAATCTCTACTTCTAGACCATCATTGAGACCATCCCCATCCGTATCTGGATTGTTAGGATCACTTCCCAATTCTGCTTCTTCCACATCGGTCAGACCATCCATATCGGTATCGACCGTGGAGACTGGCGGCTTCTTTTTTCCACCCGTCGTTCCATTATTACTTTGGGTCGTTCCGTTATTATCCTCGCCAGGTGTTTCATTACCGCAGGCAACAGCCAGGAGAGCACATAAGGCGATTGGCAACCATTTACTTTTCTTCATACTTTTCTCCAGATCCCGTACACGATACGAACAATCCAACATTCTCATGATCCCGCTACCTCGGTCAATTAAAACGCCGATTTAACTAAAAGGCACCAACGACGCTACAATCTAAAAGGGCGAGCTTGCTTCAACACAATACGATCATCGGAGGTTAACTTGATTTCTACATCCAAGGAAAAATTTTCAATATGGCTATAGACCTGCGTTGAAAAATGATCATGAGCAAGAAAAAGAAGGCTTCCTAATTCATCAAGTTGGGCTTGGGTCCAGATGTGCTCGCCTTCCTCTTTTAACGATGATGGAACCAAAACTTCAATTTCTTTTAAGCGCGTTCCGTCCCGACGAAAGGTCAGAATTTCTCCAATCGCATTTGGATCTGCGGGCTGAACGACGCTCTCTTCACCAATCTGGGAGTTGATACGATAAAGCGGCAAACCTTCATCTACCTTGAGCTCGGTAAGCGCTACCGCGTTTACTTTTTCAAGAACAAAAGACGGATTCACTGCGACGGCCATGAAGGCTTTTGCGTGATCGATGCCATAATACTCTCGCTCGTCATAGGCGCGTTCATTCCACAAACTCGACCAAACTTTTCCGAGCGCTTTGGCCACCGGCTTTTCCTCCGTCAAGTCGCCCTCCAAACCTTCGATAATATCGACGAGATAAAAACGATCGGGATGGGCCGTAAAGGCACGTCTAGCCTCTTGGAGAAGACGCTCCTTTTGGGCTTTTTCTTCGACCGATAAGCATAACGAGGGACCGTCTTCATCCCCATC
>JALSKP010000669.1 GCA_026988815.1 Myxococcales bacterium
TTTGCATCGAGGGCGGCCGACCCCTGCATAGCGCCACCGATTTCAGCGGCCCATTTTTCCGTACCATCGACGATATTAAAGGCGTGAAGTTTACCATCCCATGCACCAAAGAGAACCAAGCCTTCTTTCGTTGCAATCGTTGGTGTGGTTTTGATTGCCGATCTCTTTCCGCCTTCTAAGGTAACTTTCCACAAGGTTTTTCCGTCGTCACTATCGAAAGCGTAAAGTACACCATCGTTGGCTCCTACAACGACAACCTTTCGTTCAGCATCAACGCTCACGGATGAGTGTGGCCAATGCCCAAGTTGTTCAGAATGCCAGATTTCGCTTCCGTCGCGCGGATCGTTCTTCGTAACAAAACCGGCACCGGGCGCTGAACCATCAGAGGGCTTTGGAGCTTCATGACTGATGTAAATCGCATTATGCGACTCAACGTAGGCGGGGCTGGATCCAATAACGTTGCCAATTTTGTAGCGCCATCTTTCTTCTCCATCCTCAGGATTAAGACAGTGTAAAAAACCTTTGTAGGTACCCAAACAAACCGTAACCTTGGTTACCAATGGCGTACCATGAACGCCCGGTCGTCGATTGTTCAATTCGGTCTGCCAAAGCTCCTGCCCACTCATCCTATCGAAGGCGTAGAGCGTTCCAAAGTCAGATGGATAGTAGAGCACATTCCCCCACACCGCTCCCGATGGTTTAACCGCCGTCCAGGTATTGCCGTGGAAGGCTTCCTTTTTCCAAACCATCGAAACGCTATCGCCAATTGTTGATTCGGGAGCGAAGCCGGTTCGCTCGGCGTCACCTCGATACATCGTCCAATCCCCTTTTGCAGCAGGACCGAAGGTTTCCACCACACTCAAGTCTTGGAGGGGTTCATCGCAATCGCCAACGCAATTATTTTGAGCTCCGATATCGTCACTACACCCGAAAAGAAAAAGGGCGAAGATGCCCACAATATAAAGTTGTTTTGAATAGGTCATCATCACTTCGTTTCTAAGGCAACAAGGTCACCCTTTTTGGCGGCGATAAAGACTTGGGTTCCGACAAGGGCGGGAGAGGATGTCACCGACGCCCCAATATCATATTTCCAAACCGTCTCGCCGGTTTTGGTATCAAAAGCATAAACATTGCCGTTACTATTTCCGACGATGACTAAAGATTCGTCTGCATTGATGGCCGAAGAACTCAGAAAAATCCCACTGAAGGATTCCGTTTTCCAAATCAATTTACCATCATTAACATTGATTGCGTAGAAGGTTCGTTTTGAGTTATTGCTTCCAACGAAAACAACTTCAGATTTAGGTGCATAAGACGGGGATCCCATGAAGCTCGCGCCTGCGTCAAATTCCCACTTTAAATCTCCAGTATCGAGGTCGAATGCGTGGATCTTTTTTGACCATGCCGAGACAATTAACAATCCTTTATCCTCCACGATTGTAGGCGTGGACTTGATATCAGATTGGCTGTCACCTGGTTGTTCCAACTGATATTCCCACACTTTTTCTCCCGTTATGCTATCAATGGCGTGAACGCGAGCA
>JALSKP010000670.1 GCA_026988815.1 Myxococcales bacterium
TGATCGATATTTTGCCTTGTTTGTTCGCATCCACGATTGCGCGCTTTTGAATCACGGGAACTTTTTCAGGAGGAAGCTCAACGCCGAGATCGCCGCGAGCAATCATGATTCCATCAGAAACACCGATAATGCTATCAAGATTTTCCACACCTTGGGGCTTTTCGATTTTTGAGATGATCTTTATCGTACTATTGTGGGGGAGTTGGGCCTTAAGTTGGTGAATATCAAGTGCAGAACGAACGAAACTAAGAGCCATGTAGTCGACGCCCAACTCCACTCCATATTTAAGATCTCGTCTATCTTTTTCCGTCATGCTGGGAGAAGAAACGGCTGCTGTTGGTAAATTGATACCCTTATTGTTCTTTAACGTGCCTCCGATTTCAACTTCAACAACAACTTCCGGTCCATTCACTTCAGTGACGCGAAAGCGAAGCAGCCCATCATCGAGAAGGAGGATATCTCCAGCAACGACATCTTCGGCGAGTTCTTTATAGGTGGTCGATACCTTTTTCTGGTCCCCCTCATAATCTTCCATCGTGATAATAAAAGTGTCGTCTTTTACGAGTTGAATGCCGCCGTCTTTGAATTTCCCTACCCGAATTTTTGGACCTTGGAGGTCTTGAAGGATAGCGATCGGTCGCCCCACTTCTTGTGAGAGCATTCTGATTTTCTCGAACATTTGTTTATGGTCGTCATAGCTTCCATGCGAGAAATTGAGCCGAGCGACATCCATTCCCGCTTCGACCATTTTCCTAAGGACCTCAATGCTGGACGTGGCGGGACCTAAAGTACAAACTATTTTTGCTCTGCGCATGAATCACCTAAAGAGAAGTAGTTATAAGGCATATCATCAATAGAAAAAGGCGCAAACCTTTTGCGCCCTAAAGGGAAAAAATGGAATGAGGGGATTGGAAAAGATCACCTTTTTATAACAAAGTAAACTTTTCTACTTAATGAACTGTCCAAAACGTTCCCAAAGCACGGCCTTTCCAGGCGCTTTGGACCACCAGATTACGTTTGCCCTACCCTTTACGTTTTCAACAGGAACTTGTCCCCAGCAACGACCGTCAGCAGAGTTGTCTCGGTTATCACCCATCACAAAAACGTGCTTGGGTTGAACGGTAATCGGACCAAAGGGGCGTCCCTTCGCTTTTAGATATTGGGTGGTGTAGACCTTTCCGCTTTCTATGGTTTCCCTTTCGTAATAGGTGTAGGGAATCATGTACTTACCGTGCTTTTCCTTACGTAAGAATGTACGTTTTACGGGCTTGCCGTTTACGCTAATGGTGTTGTCGTCCATTTTGATAACATCGCCGGCTACACCGATCACACGTTTGATCATATCTTTTTCTTCGAGATCACTAATACATCCTCTCGCCGTCGTTTTTTGGGCAAGATAGGCTTTAGCTTCTTCAACAGGGAAGGAGAAAACGATGACTTCTCCACGATCGATGGATTTAAATGAAACAACGTATTTTTTCGTGAAAGGGATTCTTATTCCATAAGTAAACTTGTTTACGAAAAGATGGTCGCCG
>JALSKP010000671.1 GCA_026988815.1 Myxococcales bacterium
AAACTCGCCATCACCGTGGCAACAATCCCAGCCCATCTCCCCCAGGGACCAAACAATCGATCAGCGGCAAAAATGAAAGGAACTTCACTGGATGCAATCTGTTCAAAATGCACCGCGCCCAACATCACGAAGACAACCGAAACGTAAATAATCAAACCACCAGCGACGGTGATAAGAATCGCTTTGGGAATGGTACGACCGGGGTCGATAATTTCTTCAGCGGCCACAGTGATAAGATCAAAACCGACGAAGGACACGTAAATAAGCGCGATGCTGGGAATCAAGGGGCTCCATCCCTTCGGGGCAATCGGTGCCAAATTACTTGGCTCTACGTGAAAGACGCCTAGGACAACGAAGGCGAATAAAATCCCTAACTCAATAAGATTCATCACCGCTATAATTTTCAAGGACTGAGATGTTCCTTTCAAATTGATAAACAAAAATATCAATGTGATGATAACTGAAACGACCAAGATAGACGCATCTGGGTAGAAATATTCACGAACCGTGAGCGAAAAGATGAGCGCATACATTGAACATGCGAGTACGTTTCCAATCCAAAAAAACCAACCCGTGAGAAAAGCAAAGGTTTTTGGAAGGGTGCGACTCACAAAGGAATATCCACCGCCAGCGATTGGAATTGCAGCGCCAAGTTCAGCGTAATTTAACGCCGTGGGAATGACGATAATCCCAAGTAGAAAGTAGGCGAGTATACCAAGCGGTCCAACCATTCCAGCCAGTTGGCCGGGCAAGGCGAAAATACCCGGGCCCATCATTGCACCGATTCCCACCATGACCGCCATAAAAAGGCCAATATTTCTTTTAAATCCGGCGTCAGCCAAAGTCATCCGTGGGTTGATATTCAACTCAAAATAATATCAACCAATTCGAAAAACCGCACTCCTAATTATCTAAGATTCAAAAAAAATATTCCAGCCTTAGTGTGATTCAGAACAGCCTCGATCAGCTCTACCAGCGAATTCTGACGTTTTTGAGACGAATAGGTATTTCATTCAACATGGACTTCCTACACCAAATCGAAATTCCTTGGCGTCCAGGAGGCGTTGCTCGTTGAGAAAAATGCCGTCTCGGGACATACTCGATAACTTAAACTGGTAACGATGGTATGCGCCATCGGCGATATAGGTGATAGGGACGAGCCGAAAATGAATCTCGGTTTCAATAATAGCCGAGGCGTAATAGGAATGGCTCCCTTTACCGATCGAGAGTTCAAACTCGACAAAGGCGTTATCAAAATGCCCCTTCAGTAGACCAAAGTCGAGACTATCGTTCCCGATTCTCACGTTTTCCCAACAGGTCTTCTCCGCCTTCGAAGTATCGGCAAGGGGCTCGCACGTAGCGCTTCCACCCATCTCTTGGCAATAAGGCGTATAGGTGGCGTGGTCGTTCAACGAAACCACACACTCTGGCCAGGAATAGTTGAAGTCCTTGGTTTCATTGAATACATCAATGGGTCCGCCGGCGAGATCCGGTTCTGGTCCTGTTGTAATTCCAGCAACATTGGTCGGTGTTGCACACGAAGACCCGCTGAATGCCAAAAGTTTTCCAAAATAAAGCGTCGACGATTCGTGTCCAATCGTAACCACATAATCTACGGGCTTAAGTTCCCCCTGGCGCGGTCGGTCGTAGAAACCCAGAGACGGGTTGGTCGCGACATTGTATATTTTCACGTCTCGACCCAACTCAAGATCTGATCTTGAAGTCGCGACATGTAACTCATAGAACCCAAAATCGCTTGCATTTTCGGGTGGAATCCAACTCCACGCAATGCTGTTGGGCGTTGCCCATTCGGTTTTCAACTCCCCAATTTTCACGGATTGTCGGCAATTTTTTGCGTCAATGGGTGAAAGGTCGATCGGAGATAGATCGAGCTCGGGCGTCTTGGCATCACGACCAACGTCGCGGTTTTGACGCTGGGGTTGACAGGATCCATCAACACAAACCCCTTCAATTCCCTCTGGACACACACAATTGGCGCCCGAAGATAGGAGATTACAACTCAGACTAGACAATGCGATAGATATGAACGCCAAGCAACCCAACATATGATGCTTACTTATTCTCATTGGGAATATTCCTCGTTCGCAAATTTTAAAGTAGTTCTTTCTCTATTCATGGTAGGACTTGATTCGCTTCGAACAAGTGTCAAATTTGCCCTCACCTTTTCCTTTTCTGTAGAATGTAACATGAAAATCCAACTCGATAGTGATTTCGATATCCGCAACAATACCATCCGCAATCGCTTTCTGAAGTCCTCGATGAGTGAACAATTGGGGGATAAGGAAAACAATCCCACCCAAGGTTTAGTAAACTTGTACCGTATATGGGCCCAAGGCGGGGTAGGAATTTCCATAAGCGGTAATATAATGGTCGACCGCAAAGGATTGGGCGAACCAAAGAACGTCGTTCTTGATGAGGAAAGCGATCTCGACGCATTTCGAAGATGGACCAAAGCGGCGACGGCCGAGGGTACCCATTTTTGGGCGCAACTTAATCATCCTGGAAAACAAACGCCTTCTTATTTAACCAAATCTCCGGTCGCTCCCTCTGCGATTCCACTCGGCGCGGGGTTGGACAAAGCCTTCAATATACCTCGTGCTTTAAACGAAGAAGAGATTCTAAAATTAATAAAGATGTTTACCACTTCCGCAAAACTTGCCAAAGATGTTGGCTTCACGGGCGTGCAGATCCATGGTGCTCACGGGTATTTGGTCAGCCAATTCCTCTCCCCACATCACAATCAGCGTGAAGACCAATGGGGAGGATCTTTAGAAAATCGCATGCGCTTCGTTCTGGAAATCTATACCTCGATGCGTGAAGTTCTAGGAAAAGCCTTTCCCATCTCGATAAAACTCAATTCAGCCGACTTTCAAAAAGGAGGATTTTCTGAGGAGGAATCCATTGAGGTCATGAAGACCCTGTCCGAGGCGGGAATGGATCTTATCGAAATTTCCGGTGGAAATTACGAGGCCCCGGCTATGATGGGAGAAACGAAAAAAGTAAGAGAATCTACTAAAAAACGCGAAGCCTACTTTCTTCACTTCGCCGAAAAACTAAGACAGGTCATCGATTGTCCCATCTGTGTAACGGGCGGTTTTCGCAGTTCAGCGGCAATGTTGGACGCACTCAAATCTGGTGCCACCGATTTTATTGGCGCGGCAAGACCCTACGCCCTTTTTCCGGACTTCCCCATATTGGCGATGGCCGATCCCGACTATGTCTCCTCCTTCAGTCTGCCAAGCACCGGCTCTAAAATAACGGACCGCCTTTTTGCGATTAACATCGTTTGGTTTGAGCAACAACTTCATTTGCTCGCCGCCGGAAAAAACGCTGACGCCAACCTCTCTGCCTGGTCAACAGTTTGGCTCATGACGAAAGGCGTTGGGCTCCAAGCGTTTAGAAAGAGACGATCCTAGCCATAAAAAAAGCCCGGCGAATGCCGAGCCGAATGCTTACTTCTAAAAAGAATTAGTCAACGCCGATAACACTGAAGGTGATACGACGGTTCTTCGCCTTCCCTTCTTTGGTTGTATTATCACCAATTGGCTTCGTTTCACCAAATCCTTTTGATGTAACACGGTCAGCGCTAATTCCTTTATCACCAAGATATTTGGCAACGGCTGCTGCTCGGTCTTGGCTAAGTTTAAGATTTGCCGCGTCATCTCCGTCTGTATCCGTGTGCCCAGCAACTTCCAACTTTGCGTCTTTGCACTTATTGGAAAGCGCAACCAAGGCATCAAGAAGTTTATTCGACTTTTTCGAAATCGCGGCTGATCCAGTTTTGAATTCAATTTTATCCGCGTTAAGAAGCGTATTGTATTCTGCCTGACAAGAATTCAACGCACGGAAAGAGGGCGTGAAATCCAAGGACATCGGCGCACCGGCCGAGAAACCTGATGGCAACTTTGCAAATGAGGCCTGAAGTTTCTTGAAGGAGGCGTTCGATGAAACCTGCCCGTTAAGGAGGTAGCTCTGTCCGCCAACCAAGGAAGAATTTCCAGATGAAAGAAGTCCAATATGCTCGGCTGCAAGTTCACACATTGTTCCATATGCGCCCTTTGCTTCTCCTTTCTTGACCTTCAATTGGTCAACAAATTTACCTTTTCCAATGAATTTAGCGGCAGCAGCCAAAACACCGTCTTTGGTTTTCTGATCGGGAACCAAACCGTTAAGTACAACACCTTTGTCGTTTCGGTAGAAAGAGAAGGCATAATCTGAAGAAACGAGTACAGAAGGAGCGGCGACAGCGGCAACTTTTGCAACCGGTGCTGCGGTAGTTGCTGTCGCAGTTGGAACAGTATCTAAGGCAATAATCGGTGCCAATACGAGCGCGACAACGGACATGAGCTTGATGAGAATATTCAATGAAGGCCCGGCAGTATCCTTGAAAGGATCTCCAACGGTATCACCGTTAACGGCTGCTTCATGAGCGGAGCTGCCTTTTCCACCGTGCTTTCCAGATTCAACATATTTCTTTGCGTTATCCCATGCACCACCAGCATTTGACTGAAAGATAGCCATGGCTACACCAGATGTTGTAACACCGGCAAGGAGTCCACCAAGAAGGACGGGATCAATAAATCCGGCAATAACCGGAACCGAAATTGCGAGAATTCCGGGAGCGATCATTTCTTTGAGAGCCGCTTCTGTAGAAATTTCTACGCATTTTGCGTACTCGGCTTTTGCCGTTCCTTCCAAAAGTCCTGGGATTTCGCGGAACTGACGTCGAACTTCGACAATCATTGCTCCAGCAGAGCGTCCAACAGCTTTGAGTGCCATTGCCGAGAAAACGAAAGGCATAATAGCACCGATGAAAACACCGATCATGACCGAAGGCTCAAGAAGATCGATTCCTGGAATATTGGCTTGTTGGGTGAACGCACTAAAAAGAGCGAGTGCCGTTAACGCCGCAGATCCAATCGCAAAACCCTTTCCGATCGCGGCGGTTGTATTTCCTACTGAATCAAGTTTATCCGTTCTTTCACGAACTTCTTTGGGAAGGTGTGCCATTTCGGCAATTCCACCTGCGTTATCAACAATTGGACCGAAAGCATCAACTGCAAGCTGAATACCGGTCGTTGCCAACATACCGAGTGCAGCAAGTGCGATGCCGTAAAGTCCCGCGAAATAATAAGCGATAAAAATAGCGCCACAAATCAACATCACAGGAATTGCCGTAGATTGCATACCAAGCGCCAAACCGGCAATGATATTGGGAGCGGTTCCCATTTCCGATTCTTTTGCGATACCTTTGACCGGACCAAAATGGTCGGATGTATAATACTCAGTAACAAAGCCGATGAGTGTACCAGCAACAAGTCCACCGATGGTCGCCCAAAAAGGGCCCATTTGCGTGTAGGTGTGTTTGCCGACTGTGATTCCAGCTTCAGGAATGAAGGCTTGAACAAGAAAGAAGGTCCCGATCGCAGCCACGACAGCCGCGCCAATGGTACCTTTGTGCAAGGCCATCGCAGGATTTCCATCTTCGGATGTGCGAACGAAAAAAGTGAACACGATGGATACAATAATTCCCATCGATGCGATCATAACAGGAAGAAGGACTGGATCTACGCTCCCTGCCGATTGTGCCCAAGCGATACCAAGAACCATCGCCCCAACGATGGATCCAACGTAGGATTCAAAAAGGTCGGCGCCCATTCCAGCAACATCTCCAACATTATCACCAACGTTATCGGCAATGGTTGCGGGGTTACGTGGATCATCTTCCGGAATACCGGCTTCTACTTTACCAACAAGATCGGCACCGACATCAGCGGCTTTGGTATAAATACCACCGCCTACACGTGCGAATAAAGCAATTGAAGATGCGCCCAAAGAGAATCCAGTGAGAATACTTAAGAGCTGGGTAAGGATGGTAGAATCTTTAACCAATGAGGCAGGATCTTTAAACATCATATTGAGGTCAATATTGAGACCTTTGGTGAAACCCAAAAGTAAAAGACCGAATCCGAGCAACGCTAATCCAACAACGCACATTCCCATGACGACGCCGCCTGAAAATGAGACTTGGAGAGCGTTGGCAAGACCCGTTCTTGCCGCTTGAGTCGTACGAACATTAGCGTCTGTTGCGACCTTCATTCCGAACCAACCCGCCAAACCAGAACAAACCGCTCCGACCACAAACGCCAAAGCAACATAGGACATCGTCAAAGGCGTAAAAACATTACCTGTATTTGCCGCAATATTTGCTGGAGCATAAGCGTTGTAAATCCACGCTAGTACAATCGCAACGACAACCACAAAAATCCCTAAGATGCGATATTCCTTTTTGAGGAAAGCCATCGCTCCTTCTTGAATATGGCCTGCAATTTCGACCATATTTTCTTGGCCAGCGTCTTGTTTCTTCACCCATGACGCTTTGTAAAAAGCGAAAACCAACGCAATAACGCCGGTAATAGGTACGATAAGTGTTAAATCCAAAATGTACTCCGAGTACTAAAAACTATCTAATTAAACTTGTTTTGAGCGGCCACCGGGCCGTCCTGTATGATCAATTCCAAAGCGTCAATCGCCACATGCAACATTTCTGTGACTTCGTCAACTTCAACTTTTTTAAACTTTCCTAATACGTGGTTAGATACATCTCCACGATCGGGCCTTCCGACGCCTAAACGCAATCGGATAAAATCTTTCTGTCCTGATTTTGCGATAATATCTCGCAACCCATTGTGGCCTCCATGACCACCTCCGACCTTTATTCTCACCTCGCCAAGAGGGAGATCAATTTCATCGTGGACAACGATGATATTCTCAAAATCAAGATCAAAGAAACGAGCCGCCGGAACAACGGACTGGCCCGAAAGATTCATAAAAGTTTGCGGCAGTAAAACATGAACCTTCGTTTGCGAACAGAAACCCGTTGCAAAGATTCCCTTAAATTTTTTCTGAGTGAGTGGAATGAAGTTGCGATCGGCAAACGCGTCCACGGCCATAAAACCGATGTTATGCCGCGTTCCGGCATACTCGCTCCCTGGATTTCCAAGACCAACGAGTAGATAGGACATTTATGCTTCTTCTGATTCTTCTTCGTCGGTAACCACAGCGCCACGAGGTCGAGAAACACGGCAAACCGTATAGTCAACTTTGTACGCAGGCTTTACGCCATCTAGAAGTTCGAGATCAGATGCCATGACAGAATCTTCCATGTTCAATGCGCTTATTTCGAAGAGAACGAATTTTGGAACATCGCCCGGCTTACACCAGACAGAAATATCATCACGGATAGTTTCAAAACGACCACCCGCTTTAACGCCTGCAGGTCGTCCTTCAAATTTAATAGGGACGTTAACCTTAAGCTCAGTATCTCCGTCCACAGCAACAAAATCGGCGTGTTGAAGCGTACGTTTCACGGGATCGATTTGATAATCACGAACCATCACGTTGGGAAGCGTATCTCCACCTTCGATTTTCAATTCAAATACGATATTGGTTTTATATTCGCCCGTAAGCAATTTGTAGAGAACGTGAGGATCAGCAGTAACCGCTTGAGGTTCATTGTTGTTTCCATAACACACACCCGGAATGAGGTTTTGCATACGAAGCTTTCTCGCAACGCCTTTACCGGTGTTGTCTCTCTTTGTTACTGTAAATGTAGGTTTTGTCATTTGTTTCTCCTGGCGAGGTACACACTGTAAGTCGGACAATCCTTCCTACTTGTGCAGTCTCAAAATACTGAACTTAAATTAAGTCCGCCCTCAAATAGCCGTTGAATCGTAAAAAGGCAAGCAATACCTGATGCTCCTCTCTTTTAGAAATTTAGAAGCGAGATTGATCATTTTCTCAGGAATTCAAGAAAACACCTCAGTTTTGGAGATCACTAAAAGCAAGCGCCCCAAGGAATGGGGTCGCCCGACTGCGCATTGAGGGTGTGGCAGGTGTCATCGCCCTCACATCCCGCTTGGCCCGCATCATTTGGATCGCATAGTTTTCTACACTGCGCTTTGCCCCCCACACCCACACAACGCAGGCCATCCACACATGCAATCGAGGTTGTGCAGTCTTCGCCTAATCCCTTATCGCCCGCCATTGCGCACCGTCTCCCGGATTGAAAATCGTAACATTCCTCTCCCGCCGGACAGCTATCATTGAGAATATCGCAGTTATGGGTCACCTTCACACAAATACCGACTCGGTTTTCTCGCGTGGGGATACACGCAAAATCAACCTGACACTGAGGCTCCTTCTTTCCACTCGGATCGCAATACTGACGACACGCTTGATCACCTCGAAAGTTTCTACACCCAAAACCTACCCCGCAATCCATATTCATCGCACAGGCCTCCCCCTGTCCTTTCACACCTCGCGTTTCACATTTCGATTCAACCGGGTCGGTCGCGACTGTGACGCAATGCTCGGTCATTTCACATCCCGTCTGACACAGAGGATCGCAGGCTCCTATGGCGGGTGAAAAATCGACACAGGCCCCAATCGTGGGAGTCGTTTGCATTGTGCTTTGAGAGGTAGAGTTGTTAGAAGAACTTTGGTTATTGCTCACGTGACCGTTATTCGTTGAAACACCGTTATTAGATGAGGTGGTTTGGATTGATACCCCTTGCGTGTTATTGGACCTTCGGTTGTTTGACTGATTAACAGGGGCGGCGGGTTGCGCCTCGTTACTGCATGCGGCCAACAAAAATAACACACTAAACATCTTTTTCATCTCAAACTCCTAAAACGATGGCCCAAGGTTCGCACATTTTGGAGATTCAAAACATAAATAGTTTAGATTTCTTTGAACACGGCAAAAGACCTTCGATTAAAACGACCGATGAACGCTGTGAAAGACTTAGCTTTTCTTTCGGCCAAAAAGTCGGTCTAAAAATCCCTCCCCTCTCGCGGTCGATAAAAGCCACTCAACTTTTTTATTAAGTTCATTTGATGTTTTAGATCCAACCATGCCATCCACGATTTCACCGTCGTGAACCATGATAATCGTCGGTACAGAACGTATCTGAAAGGATGCCGCGAGCTGAGGGTGAGCACCGGTATTACATTTATAAAACTCGATAGGCTCGTCGCTAAAGTGTTCAGAGATGGCCTCGTAATGTGGCGCCATCGCCTTACACGGTCCACACGTGGTTGACCAAAAATCGATCATCGCCGTTGGACCGCCTTTTACCATAAGTGTATTTAATTGTTCTCTACTTTCGATCGCTGTAACCATATTCGACTCCTTATTGTCACCTCTTAGATTCATAGCAAAAAATTAAGATTCAAAGTATCTTAAATAACACGTTGACAGATAAATATCCTACGGCTATACAAGGCGTCTGTTTTTTCTAAATTTTTTGGAATAATTTCTGAAGGTTTTAGGTTAAATGGTTTATAGAGGTATCGCCAAGCGGTAAGGCTTCAGCTTTTGGTGCTGGTATCCCAGGTTCGAATCCTGGTACCTCTGCTAGCCATCCTTCGGGATGGCTTTTCTTTGTCTTTCATCTGCCAAAAATATTTTCGTCTCATCTTGGGCCAAAAAAAAGCGCTTAAAAAGCGCTGTTCTAAACCTACTACCTAACGTCTATCTCACGTAAACACGTTTGGTTACACTGTTGGACGTTCTCACAGTCTGCTCACATCTTGCACGACTGCGGGCAAGAGGTGCCGCTTCCGCACAAATCGCTACAGGATTGGCCGACTTAGTAATCTTGCTCATTCCAACATGGAGTAGGCGTGCGTTAACGGTCGAGTGTCCTAAGGACAACCTACCGATTTCTTTGTCCAAGAATCCCGCTCCGATAACCTCATACGCAAATTCATTTGCCGGACGATTATCAGCGCGATACTCACATCCCTCGTACTTATGACGTAGAGCGCGATATCTCATGATCGCTCGGCTCCGGTCAACGCGAGTTCCTTCTGTGGCACGCTTGAACTCAACCCACATTCCTGTGTGAATGATGTTGCAATCAGAGGAATCAAAATTCAACGCCGTTGTATATTGGCTTTGCAAACTCAAGGAATTTGCATTCGTCCAAAGACCCGCCCACGCCAAGTTATTGTCCATTGTTCCAGTTGTTGGAACCACATAGGTTTTTGCTTTTTTCAGCGTACTTAGCGCTTGGGTAAAATTTCGAGCTTCAATTTCGTGAATGCCTTTCAGATTCCACAGGGTCTCAGAACCAGGATACTGCTCCAATGCTGTTTGCGCTTCTTTTGAAGCCTGCACGTGATTTTCCATCGCGCTAACTCGCATAATCCACTGAGCTTCAGTCAGATACGTTTGCGGCGTTCGAAGAACGGAAACAGGCTCCGATATCGAACAACTCATAAACACAGCTGTGAAAAGCGAAAAGCCAAAAAGAGCAATCATCGCAGAAATAACGAGAGCAGCTAAAAGCGCTCGACTACGAAATATTGAGGTGGGAGATAGCATGAAGTCCTCGGGTTTAGGTTCAATCTGAATTAATGTCTTAACAAGACAGATAAATATTCTATTCCATTTCTTAGTAAGATTCCAGCAATTCGTAAATTTTAACATCAAATCACTTATATTCTTCCTACACGTTGCCAAATTCTCCCACTCTCAGCAAAAAAATCGATCATTTCACGAAACACTTTCAATCCACGGTCGAAACTGAAACACATCATCTATGGGAGAAAAAATGAAAATCACAACGCCATCACACACCTTCAAAACCAAAATCAAAGATAAAAAAGACCCCAAAAAATTCTCGAGCGCTCTAGAAAAAACACCCTTCGGAAAAATAATCGATGGCGCTATAAAAGATGAAAAAAAAATCGAACGATCCATGAAGCGACTCGCCCGTGGAAAAAATATGTCCCAAGGCGAGCTTTTAAAGATGCAAGGTTTGTTGTATCAGTACACTCAGAGTGTCGATCTCGCGAGTAAAGTCGTCGAAAAAAGCGCCGCTGGACTTAAGCAACTAATGAACATTCAGGTCTAAATTTCATGTTAAAAAAGATTGGTTTACTCCTCCCCTTCTTTCTCCTCGCCTGCTCCTCGGAACTCCATCATGACCTCCAGGAAAGTTCCGCAAATGAAATCATCGTTGCACTCGAACAAGCTGGCGTACCCGCCGAAAAAGCATGGGACCCCAAAAATAAAGGTCACTTCGTTGTAACCGTTCCCTCCGGCTCAGAATTACGCTCCTTAAAAGTACTCGAGAATAACGGACTGCCT
>JALSKP010000672.1 GCA_026988815.1 Myxococcales bacterium
TTTCGAATAATATTTTCAGAAAATATACGCACCACTTCCAAGGGGTCTGCTTTATTGGTAGCCGCACGTTTGCGTGAAAGCTCAAGTCCGTGAAAGCTCTCCACCTCAAAAATCTCCAAGCGCTTTTCTTTCTCGCTAAAAATCGGAGTGATATCTGTCTTTACAATATCCTTGATCATTTTCTTATCGATTTCACTCACATAGCTGGCCACAGAGCAGGAAACCCCATCGATCTTTTTCGTACCAAAAGCACGAAGCACGAGCACAAAATCGGACCTGTCTTTCTCACGCGGTTTGACGAAGGCCGAACCTCCGGTCACCAACGCGTAACGATTCGGCGAGCGTTTTACGGAGAAGAGATCTGGAAAAGTTTTAAGGAGAAGAGGGCGGATAGCTTTTTCTTCGATGGGACCTTTTTGCCGACACAGTTTTTCGATCTGTGAAGCCACGCGGAAGGTGTTTTTAGGAAATCCCAATTCGGCAATTTGTGAGGCGCGAACACTGATTTCACATTTTATGATCTTTCCTTTGGGCCTGTCCTTGAGTTCAAATTCAGGTTCAGAAAGGACTGCAGCCGCATAGGCGCCTTCTCGCGGAAAGCCCGCCTGACGCGCATGGTAAACCAGCGCCGCCAGCCGGGGTGATAAAGGAAGATCAACCAGTTTCTCGCCGAAGGGCGTGATTTTCTTGGTTTCATCAATCGCACCAATGGCCTCCAACGTTTTTAGCGCGATCTTTAGGGTGCTTTCCTTTGGCGTCTCAAACCACTTGAAATTATCGAGGTCGTGGGTCCACTTACAGACCTGCAAAAGGGCGCCTGTGATGTCGGAGCGGATGATGGCCGAGGTGCGAAAATTATCCATTCGGAATTCGCTATTTTTCGTCCATGCACGATAGGTTTTCCCCGCTCCTTCTCTTGCTGCCCGTCCGGCACGTTGGTCAGCACTTGCAAAACTAATAGGCTGGGTTACTAAATTATCAAAACCGGTATGGGGATCGACATGATCTATTTTCTCGATACCAGAATCGACAACAATGCGAACGCCTGGAACCGTTAAAGAGGTTTCGGCGATATTTGTCGCCAAGATAACGCGTCGTTTTTCTGACCCGGCCAGCGCTTTACGTTGTTCGTTGAGGGTCAAGGAACCGTGCAGGACACGTACGTCGGCACCACTTTTTTCTATCATCTGGCGTACAGATTCAATGTCTCGTTTTCCGGGAAGAAAGGCGAGAATGTCCTCACTCGCATTTTCCGTTAAGGCCTCGCGAATTAATTTTGCAACGGCCTCGTCACGTCGTTCGGGAAGTTTTTTAAGGTAGTGAATCTCGTTTGGGAATTGTGCCACGTTGACCTCGACCACCGGGGCGTTGAAGAAGTCTGATACTTTTTTTGCCGAAATGGTAGCCGACATGATAACCACTTTTAGGTCCTCTCTTACCTGCATGAGTTCACGTAAAAAAGCCGCACACAAGTCGTTATTCAAACTCCGTTCATGGAACTCATCGAGGATGACGATTTCGTGTTCTTCGAG
>JALSKP010000673.1 GCA_026988815.1 Myxococcales bacterium
AGAAAAACTTGGTATTGATGGAGAAGAGGTCCAGAATTTTGGACTCTATTTGGTTGCCATCGGTTGGTTCTTTGCCCATTTTTTCAATATTGTCTTTTACGAACCCCACAAAATCGCTGAAGACCCCCTCATTCTTTTAAAAGTGTGGGGATCTATATCCTCCTACGGCGGGATGTTAGGTGGGATTATTGCAGCCTATGTTTGGAAAGTAAAAAACCCCGACAAAGACTTCATGACCTGGGTCGAACTGGGCGTTTGGGGCTTGACCTTTTCTTGGATGTTTGGACGTATTGGGTGTGCCTCAGTGCACGATCATCCTGGCGCGCCAACCGATTTTTTCCTCGCTATTTCAGGCTGGCCTGATGGAATGACCCGTCACGATTTAGGTTTATATGAGGCCCTCTGGTGGGTTGTCATCGTCATTACGATTTTGATTCTCGATCGAAAACCTCGTCCCAAAGGCTTTTTTATCGCCGTCGTTCCCCTCATGTATGCGCCTGCACGTTTTACCTTCGACTTTCTCCGTGTTGGACCAGAACAAGGCGGCGATATCCGATATATGGGACTCACACCCGCTCAGTATTTATCGATAGGTATTTTCTTCCTCGGGTTGTATTTCCTCAAAAAGACCTGGAACAATCCTCCCATTGTGTGGAAAAAATTTGAGTTCGAAGGAAGCAATTCCGAACAAACCACCGCTAAGACGGCCAAAGATGATGCTCCAGATGAGAGCGCAGAAATAGAAAGCCAGCCAAAAAGAAAAAGGGGAGCTGGACCCAAGAAAAAGAAGAAAAAATAAATTTTTCTTAACGTCCCGCCGAGCTCACCTGTTCACCCACCGTATAAATACTATTCTGTTTTTAGGTATTCCCATCCATGTTTTGGGACCTATCTTGGATCGAAGATCGATAAGGAAAATATCCATTTTAAACCAAAGAAGATTTAGAATGATTTTTCGCTTGCTACCAACGCGGAGTAGAATGAATGGCTGATACGTTTAAATTTCATGTCGAAGGCATGACCTGTGCCTCTTGTGTAGGACGCGTCGAAAGAGCGATTGAAAAAATTGATGGTACGGGCGACGTGGTAGTAAACTTGTCGACCGAAACGGCAAGCTTTACCCTCGACCCAGCGCTTGTAAAAGAACTCGAAAAAATCAGCGAAAAAGTCAAAAATACAATCGAGCGCTCCGGTTTCGATGTATCGGCCGTTGATCTTCCTCGTCCTTCCATCGCCACGCGCAGGCGAGAAGAAGCACGTCTTTGGTTCCGGCGATTTATGATCGGAATCCCCGTATCTCTTGCCGTCATGGCCGTTCAGATGCGTTGGATCAGCCTCGCCGATGCGCCGCGAATCTATATTTTACTTGGACTGAGCGCCATCTTTCCCTTTCTAGCCTATCCTTTTATCAAAGGTGCGATGATAGCCCTTCGAGATAAAGGCGCAAACATGGATTCCCTGGTCGCACTTGGCTCGCTAAGCGCGCTGATTTTCTCGCTCGTCACAATTGGTTCGCATGGCGAAAGCTAT
>JALSKP010000674.1 GCA_026988815.1 Myxococcales bacterium
TTTACCAACGTTTCAGCCGCTGATAGGAGGGATGAAAATGCACTTGAAGCAAAGGGATTGGTAAAATCGCCTCCTATCTCAAATGTTAGAAAAACGGAAAAGGAATCATCAGTAAAACCCCGATCGCCGAAGGCAAAGAAAAATAAAGGTGGGTTCGAGCGATGAACCAAGAACAAGAACAGAAAATAATCGGACTCCTTGAAGTTGCGTTTGGAAAACAGCTTTGGAGACTGATGAAAGACAATCGGCTGACCGAGTTAATGGCCAATCCTGACGGCCGTATATGGTTAGATATGATTGGCAAAGGCCTCCTAGAAACTGGCGTTGTTCTCGACGAAAGCGCCCGACAGCGAATCATCTCAATCGTGGCAGGGGCGGAAGGTCGTATTTGCAACTCTGATAATCCGACACTCGCCGCAATTCTTCCTTATTTTGGGGCGCGTTTCCAAGGCTTCGTTTCTCCGGTTGTACCCGGAGCATCTTTTTCTATCCGCTTAAAATCGAAAAGGGTGTTTTCCCTTGATGAGTATGTAACCGATAATATTCTGTCCCTCGTGCACTGTCACCGCATCAAGCGTGTGGTTGCAGAGAGAGGAAATATTCTCATCGTTGGCGGTACTGGCTCAGGAAAAACAACTCTGGCGAACGCAGTTCTAAACGAGATTTCACAAACAGGGCATCGTATCGTCACGATCGAGGATGCGGCCGAACTACAGTGCACTGCACCGAACACGCTTCAGTTGTTTGTAAATGACGATGTCGGTTTCGATTGGCGTTCGGCGGTTAAGGTTTCACTCCGAGCTCGTCCGGATCGAATCGTTGTAGGGGAGGTGCGAGACTCGAGTGCATTGGACTTGTTGAAGGCCTGGAACACCGGTCATAACGGCGGCTGTGCAACGATACATGCAAACGGGGCGATTCAAGGGCTTTCAAGAATGGAGTCTTTGATCGAAGAGGCGGTACCCAATGCTCCTAAAGAGCTTATTGGCGAAGCTATTGACTTAATCGTTCATATTACTCGCTCTAATAAAGGGAGAGTTATTGACCAGATGGTGGCAGTCAATGGGTTCGACAAAGTGTCGGGTGAATATTTAACAACCAAATTTTAGGAAGTGATTTTACTATTTATCAAAAAAATAATGAGACTTAGGTCGAATTTTCTTAAGGAGAAAAGATGAAGAAAACAACATCGAAGAACACGCTGGGGCATCGGCGACAGCATTCTAAATACGGACACTTTAAAGAAGTGTTTATTTTCGCATTAGTAATGATGCTTACTATGTTGTCCTGCGGTGAGGACGTTCGAGAGGTCGCTACCTATGAAATAAATGGCCCAAGCGTTGAGTGCCCAGGAGCAAACGTTAGTGATATCGGCGCCACCTTTAAGATGTGCGATTGGCAATGTGTCGACTACGAAGACAAACTGAATAAAATCGTCAGTCTGAGTTTTAAGCGAGATGAGGAGGGCGATGATTGGGAATTTGAAGGGGCGTATGTCGCAGACAACCCCATTTGTAATTGAAGAAATGCATCATTTACCAAAAACAACCTGTCAACCCACTTGTTGGCCTTCGGCCTACGCTTCCGCATTCCGGCTGCGCTCCATTTGTGCAGCTACCACGCCGGGGTGTGACAGAACGTTTTGGGCAAAGATGAGCCGGTATATAACCGGTGTTAGCGCGGCAACTGTGTTGCCTGTCGGCGAAACACCAGAAGGAATGAAAAAATGAGCGAAGTACAGAAATTAATAAGTGTAATTTGGACGGACGTGCCTGAACGGGACGTGGTTGTAATGACGTTTTTGGACGCAGCTAGGGGACCGGTGGCGATAGAAGAATTGGACGGGGAATATGAAACTTGGAATGAAATGGAGGCCGATGTGTTTAGTGCAGCCGAAGAATATTGCAGAGAGCGGAACGCCATACTCGACCAATCCACGTATTTTAGAAACTTAGACGAACGGTTCAGTGTTGAGCCACAACAAAAGGAAAGAACATGAAGAATGCAGTTAGTTTGATAGGATTGTAGTGAAATTGATAGTATGTCATTTTGCCGCCATATTTTCCCGTAGTAGGAGAGGAATGTGAAATATTTTTTGTTCTTATTTTTAATCGTTGTTCCAATAAGTTCTTACGCAGATCCTTCAAAAGAGCTGTATATCGAAGGCGTTGGGGAAATTTCTGCCGGTCGATTCAATAGTGCCATTCTTGTTTGGGAAAAGGCGTACAAGATAAAGCCAGACCTGCGGATTCTTTATAACATGGCCCAGGCCTCTTCTAGGGCGGGACGTCCTGATGACGCGAAGCAATACATTAATAAGATGTTTTCAAATCATACAGCGGAAGAACTCTTGCCATTTAAGCAGAAAGCGGCCGCTGCGATGGCGGCGTATCGACGTCAAGCCAAAGCGATTAATTTTGCGAAAAATATCCGGGAAATTCAAATTGTTGAACGCGACCGCTTGCGTGAAGAAAGTAAAACGCTTGAGACTTGGACATGGATGGGATGGACAGGAACGGCTTTTACGCTTTTAGGAGCGGGCGGTTTAGCAGCCGGATTTGTTTTGAATGAGGAAATTGTTGATTTGAAGAAAAGCTTGGATGTCGAAAGCGGTACAGTAACAGATTTTAGAGCTACGAACGATGTAATCGAAGATAAAAAGAGCATCGGCCAGATAGCAATCGTGGGCGGGGTGAGTCTTTTGGCGGTGGGTGTTACTTTGATCGTTTGGGATCTTTCGACAACGACAGAAACGTTCGATGTGCAATTTGCCTTCGATGGAAGACGAGTTGGCGGGAGGTTTGTATGGGCTTTTTAAGGGAGCTGTTTTTAGGTTTGTTGTTATTAGTAGGGGTATCGAGTTGCGCTTTGTTTGAGGCGGAGATTGAGCCTTGCGGCTACAGTTGTGGCCCATGTGAATTAGGCCAGTGGAGTTGTGAGTCAGGTTCGTGCGAATTGGGTCATTTAGAAGGGGTTTTGAGCGAGAGTGATTCCTGTAACGACGTTTCATTCGTTGCGAACGATGCCCCGAGTAAAGAGCGTGGTACCATGCAGGAGCCGTTTTCTACTTTCGCCCAGGCGATTTCGACGAAAAGCAAAGTAATTCTAGTGAAAAAAGGGAGGTTTGAAACTGATCTTAAGATCAATAGGTCTGTCCATATATTTGGTGGAATGTTGGTCAACAGTTTTGGGAAATGGGTTAAGTCAGCCGAAAGAACGATAATTGTTTCGGCAAAACCAACATTAAATATAATAAATACTGATAACGTTGTAGTAAGCGGATTTACGTTTAAAAGTCTACATTCGTCTTTACAGTTAGGTGGGCAACTCATCTCTTCGAAAAACATCGTTATTCAAGACTCGTCTTTTGAGTTCGAGCCAGTTGTTAAATATGACTCAACTAACTCTGGTCGAGCCGGTGAGCGAGGTTCAGATGGAGAGCTTGGCAGCTTAAGTTCAAATGCTGGAGTCGGCGGAACTAATCTCGATTGCCCCGCCGCGAATGGCGCAAATGGTGGTGAGGGTCGTACCAATATAGGTAGCCCAAAACGTGGAGGAAGTACCGGGACTAACATCGGCGGAAATGTCGGCGAAAACGGGGAAGTTGGTGAGAAGGGGGTCAATGGGGACACTGGCGAAAATGGAACTTGGACTGGCTCAGATGGTGTATTAGTTCTAATTGAACCTTTGGCAGGGATTCCTGGTTCGATTGGCTTCGGTGGTGCCGGTGGCGGTGGCTCGCCTGATCAAACGGGTGAGTCATCACGAGGTGGAAGCGGAGGCGGAGCTGGTGGATGTGGCGGGGAGGCTGGCGAAGCGGGGACCAATGGAGATTTTATAGTTGGTCTTACTTTCTTCGAATCAAGTGTCGATCTCGAAGACTCCACGCTCTTAATGGTGAATGCTGGAAATGGAGTTCCTGGCGGTTTAGGCGGTGATGGTGGGAGGGGTGGAACTGGCGGAATTTTCAGGGATGGAGCAGGTGCTGGTGGAGATGGTGGAAACGGAGGAGATGGCGGAAGCGGTGGAGCAGGTTTGCGCGGTCAGAGTATTCCTTTCGTGTGTTTCGGCGAGCTGTCGAAAGTAATTAAGAAAAATGTTATTATTGAAAAAAAGAAGAACGGAGAAGGATATGAAGGAAATAATTTACCTAATTGCGATTAGTTTCGTATTTGCGGCTTGTGATGGTGTTACCTCGCCGTCCAACAATAAAAAAGACGTTTTGGTTGATAGCACCACATCTGATATGGGTCCGACCGACGTATCGGGGGATGTTTGCGTGCCGATCTCGATTGAAACAATTTCAGAAGAGGAGTGTAGCACCGCTTACAGCTGCGAAATGATCGACGACAATTGTGGAGGAGAGATCGAGCGTTGTACATGTGCGTGCTCGCCAGGAGATTCTTGCGGTATCGAAAATCTAGGAACTTGCGTGGACGATGTGGTCTGCAAGTATTCCTTCGATGAATTGGGTGATATCTTGGAGGGAGCACGAAATGTTGTTTTCGTGAAAGATGGAGGAATCGGCGGTGACGGTTCCAAAATAAACCCGTTTGGCACCTACGCTGAGGCGCTCACAGTTGCTGGCAATAAGGATGTTGTTTTGTTAGGAGGCTCGCTGAACGAACAAATAATAGTAAAAAATGGCGTGAGTGTGATTGGGGGATGGGATGAGTCTTGGAGGCCCATTGAACAAAAATCAAATATTTCCCCTTCGATTGATAAGATGGATGTTTCAAAACCTTGGGCCGGATTAATTGCTGAAGGGGTTTCGGATAAGACGATTATCTTCAAGGTTAACGTCGTTTCACCAAACAATATCGATGGAAGCGCATTTGGTTTATTTGTGTCTCGTAGCAATGAACTGTCCTTACTTTCTGTGTCGGCTATTGCTGGAAATGCGGGAAAAGGTAGAGATGGAATAAAGGGTTCAAAGGGTGGGGACGGGCAAGACGGTCTTCCTGTAGTTCCGAATATTGGAGTGGGAAACCCGCTTCCAAGTGCAATCGCCATTAATCCGGAATGTGAATTGAAAACAAAAGGTGGAGAGGGTGGTAGAGGAGAAGAGACAAAGCGTAATCCATTTCGAACGTTGGATCCTTCTGACGGTTTGGACGGGTCTCTTGGATATCCAGTTGGAGGACGTGGCGGTAACCGGGCTTTTCTTGAGCTTGATATTCGAGCCGGAGCTGGAGCAGATAGCCCTTTTCCAATCACATCCGGTGATCCCGGTGAGGTTGGCTCAGAGAAAGCTACCGCTACCGAGAATGGATTTGATTTGTCTAACGTGAAGGGTGGAAATGGATTATCTGGGGAAGATGGCCGTGGCGGTGGTGGAGGAGGCGGCAACTCTTTTGAAAAATATAATGGGACGAATAACGACAACGAGAACTATACAGGCGCCGCGGGTGGCGGCGGTGGTGCCGGTGGTTGTGGCGGAAAGGGGGGAAAGGGCGGAAATGGGGGTTATTATTCCGTTGGTTTTTACGCTTATAATTCAACGTTACTTATTGATAACTCAACCTTCGAAAGTGGAATCGGCGGCGCAGGCGGAACAGGTGGTGACGGGGGAAAGGGCGGAAAGGGCGGAAAGGGCGCTTTAGGATCAAATGATCGTTGCCTATTTTATGCAACGGGGTGCCGACCCGATCCAGATCCTCTGAACAAGTCTGGAGATGGCGGTTCTGGGAGTGACGGCAGTTTTGGTGGAGATGGAGCAGGCGGGAACGGCGGCGATAGTTATGGAGGGTTTTGCTCTGCATCAACAATCACCAAGACAAATGTTTTGTTCTCCGCGGGTATAGGCGGAGTGGGCGGGCTCCCGAGTGGAAACGTTGGGGTGGTGAGTGAGCAGATTGGATGTGAATAGCTATTGAAGTTCTAAATTTAAGCGATTAACCTTTGGAAAGGTTCGCGGGTGACATAAATTCCCCCTCCCCGTTAGTCAGGTATTTGTCCCATGACTACATCGCGGACCGAAGAATGCCTCAGATTTATCTGGGGTTTTCTTTTGTCTTAGGTCAGAGCCGCAATTCCCTTTCGGTTGACAACATCCAAAAGCTTTTTAGCAGCGGCGTTGGGTTTGCGTGTGCCGTGTTCCCACTGTGCGATCGTGGTTTTGCTTATATTGAATAAAGCCGCCATCGCGCTCTGGCTCAAAGATAATTTCTTACGAATTTTTGCGATGTCCTTAGGAGTAAACACAGCCGGTACCTCAGGCACACAAAGCGACTCGAAGTTACGAAGTGTGATTTTATCAATTGCTCCAACGTCGAAATATTCGCGCATTGCCTCAAGAGCGTTATCAGTTATTTTGGACATATGTTCTCCTTGTTCTCTAGCTTTCATTGTCTTCTAGGAGTTCGATTAGAAGCCCTTTTTCTAAAACCAATTTAAGCGTTTTTTTATCAAAATTTAGAATTGTTTTTCCCCACTCCTTCAATTGTAAGAGTTCCTTTTTTGCTTCTTTTCCCATCTATTAAATTGTTTTGTTTTAAACATCTTCATTCGCAAAGTGTAGTGCAGCGCATTACACCGGTCAAGCAATACGTTTACTAGTGCCCCTAATCCTCCAAATCACCACCGTTCTTTTAATTAGAGCGAAAAAGCTTCGGCCGTGTCCTTTCCGTCCCTTTTTTAGAACAAAGCCTAGCTTCCGATAACTATTCCGTCCACGCTTCTCATGTTTGGGTGTTGCATTGTTTGATGAACTTGCTCATAGTGGGTTGGTTTCGTGGAAGAGTTATCGGAAGCTAGGAATTTAAATAGATTCATGTTATTGTCCGTCTCGTACGCCCGTTGGAGGACTGACTACATGAAAAAGAAATATTGTTTCATTTTTTTGGGCTTAATTTTATATTCCTGTGCATCGAAACAGGCAATCAAAAAGCAAGATGCCACTCTTGAAGCGAGAGCTTCTATTGTAAGTCCTATGGAAAAATGCATCGGATTTAATGATGATTCCAACGTGATTGAACGATGTAAACTGTTAACTTGGGGTGACGTGCCTGCAACTCTTGAGAAGAACAAACGAATAGCGATTAGAATCAAAAACCACAGCCTCTTCGTTGTACCATGTCTACCAAACGTGCCATGGATAGGCACCTACAATGATACCAGTAGTCTAATCGTACGGTGCAATAAAAACCGTGTTCGACTTTTTTGGACAGATCCAAACAGCCCCTTCTACGACAGCCCAACAACTTACCCACATGGTTCATACTTACGCACCAAAGCGAAAGTCTACGATGGGGATACAGTGCAGGATTACATAATTGAAGGCCCCGCTACCGGCTACGTAAGCTTCACAATCGACAAGGAGAAGTTATCAACCGAGGAGCTTATTGATAAAATAATCGATGAGTAGTCATTATACGAAAAGAAAAAAAATGTTTATTTTTTTATTTTACTTAGATACGGTAGTTTCTACAGGTAATTTTAAAATCGGGAGATTCTTATGAAGAAAATATTTACGTTATGTGTTCTTTGCATTTTTTCGTGTGAGAGCGAAACACGGGAGCTGGGGAGAGTCGAAAAGGCCTTAGTATTTGGACTAAGGAATGTCGAACAGGTAAGGGGCACTATGTCGCGAGCATCAAGCGAACCTGAAGGCTCCGATGAGAGAGACTATGCCTACCAAGCAGCTCAACTCGCACGTGCAACCGCAACAATTTATCCTACTAAATATGTTGGTGTGGATTGTACCATCCAAGGACAAGTTGCATCCTCAGCCACGTTAACCTCCGACTCGAGGATGGTCACAGCATGGCATGGCATCCAGGGAGTTGCGGAATCGTTCCCCGCTTATTTCGAATCCGAATCAATTTCTTACAATCTTGGCTCCTCAGCAGTTGGAGCCATCCGAGCTGATGCAAGCGTTTCACTCTACAACGCTGCATGGGAGCAAACAACCGCTCACAGATCGGATGTTGTGGAAGAAAGTCCATTTTTAGCGAACCGATTGTTTGTTCTTGGTTTGGATTCTTGGGCAAAGCAAGGACCAGGCACACATGCGAGAATTGGACTTCGTAGCGGTTTCCATTTTGAAATGGACACCATCGGACCGAGCGAGATTGGATACAACTCCGCCACCGCTTATTACCAGGGATTTATGCATCATCTAGGGGATGATTATGTAGGTAGAGACATTGCGATCTTGCGTGTGGATCGAAACAACAAGGTCTTCACCAGCGACTTCTCGCTTTTGGGATCCGGTTCTTTTGATATAACGAAACCCGCAGTATTTTTTGGACAAGTACGCATGGGCGACACCGATCAACACCCTATTAAACCGACGAATTACTTGAATCACACTGCTTCTTGGCCTGATTCTGTAACTCAAGCGAGTGGTGGATCGAACGGGGTTTTCGTTCCGTTGACGTCTTTTTTGGCAAATTATGACACCATATTGGAGGAGGACGAGCTTACTGGCTGCGAAGAACCTTTCACCCGGTCAGATATTCTAGTAACGAATTTATTTCAAACGACGTTTGATTCGACCAATGGCAGCAGCGGAGGCCTAATATTAACACCGCATAGCTTGCCACGACCTCAATATCATACTAAGAGACCACTAATTGGGATGGCTGTTCTAAGCGGAGCAAGAACAACTAAAGCTAACCACCCATGGGCCGAGGGGTTGGATTTAGGCGATTTTGGTGAGCATTTTGTAAGTTTTACAGGACTCTTGCCAAACGACATTGAATTGTTGTCGCGCGATACGGTCCAGCAGGGCGACCCGTCTCAACCAACACCGTTTATCGAAGGAAATGATCCTGAATGTAAAACCTACAATGGCGATTTTTGCACGAGCTTTGTGACCACGCCGGCCGAAGGCGGCGGAGAGTCCGCCCCAAAAAGACCAGAGGGCGTTGAAGTGTTGGATGGTGCGAAAGCAGAAATACCAGGTGAAGGGGTTGGTCGACGTTTTTTCTGTAGCAATCATAGTATCGGCAAACCCCCAGGAATTATGGTCGGGATTCACGGAGGATTGGCTCTCAACGGAGTTGGTGTTGGGGAAACTGCTGAGACAGTAATGCAAAACGGTGGCGGAGTTGGAAGTTTCATGGGCATCTGTACCCCCTACAGCTCTCGTCCATATACTGACAATTGGCGATTCATAAAGATTATTGGCGCGCAGATGCCGCGTTCATTGGATACACTCGGCGGACCTTTCGGTTGGGGATCATTCGATGGGTACCAGTCTCGAGTTTACGAAGAGCGATTGGTTGAAGACGAAGTTCAAGTAAGGCCACCATCGACGAAAATGTGTCCGCCTAACTACCTACTTCGTGGAGTAGAACTGACATTCGAGACAAGTGGTCAATATTATTCTGGCGTCAAGGCAATATACTGCGCAAAAGGCACGCCTGATGCGGACGGTCCAGAAGAACTTGCTTTGTCTTTGGTGGAAGACGAGTCCAATTATACCCTTGCTGGAAAACCTTTTGATTTAACTCAAAACATTGGTTACCCCGACAGCTGCCTCAATGAGTGCTGCCAAGGCGAGTGTTTAAGTGTAACATGTCCGGAGAACGAAGTGGTTATCGGTTTTGAGACTTTTCATGATAACGTAGGTCGATTAACATTTTTGGACGCACGATGTATAAAAAACCCCTATCAATAATATTCATAATCTTCATGAATCAAGCTTGTGGATCAGACGTTCCACAAGAGTCTCGTCCGCATAACGATACTGCCCTCAGTGACATAACGGATGCTAGTGATATGAAGTCAGATTTCATGGAGGTTATTGATTTAAGTAGACAAAATCTACCAGCAGTTTGCACGAAAGATTTAGACTGTCCGCGTGGAAAAAGATGTAATGTGGTCGGTGAATGTTTTGCTTCAACCGGTTGCGGACTGGCATGGGGAGAATTCATACCTGACACCGCCGCATGTTATTACGACCATGACGGCGACCCCTGCAAAGAAGCCGGAACCTTTACTGCCAAGGAATGCGACGAGGATTCTGAGTGCCCCGGCGATTATTTGTGTATACGTCGAGTATGTCATCTCGCTGACCGATGCGACGAGGGAGAATGCCAGGCTGGGTTCGTGTGTGCATCCAATATAATCTGCGTGGAGTCATCCCGTTGCCCTTCAAGAATGTGAAACAGACTACATCAAAAATCATATTAGCTCCCACCAAATTCTAAGCACCTCGTTTTAAGGAAATCTATACTTTTTAAGAACGTATTTATCCATCCATGCCTCGAATGGAAATGACCTCAGCTCTACGGAGGTCTGTAGGCCAATTTAAAAAATTAACTCTGTTTTAACCGACCGTCGGGATGAGTTTTATTCTTCCTTTTGCGTCTTTTTCAACACGCCCCATCGGTGTTTTGGGATCATGTTCAAAGATTAAAATGCCATCCACTTTCATGGCCTCGTGAAGGATATCTCGTTTTTCACGCAAGGTGGTCAACGGATGTAAATCGTAACTCATAATATAGGGGTCGCGTAAATGTGCCGAGGTCGGAATAAGGTCAGCCAGATAAAAATAGGTGTCCCCATCGGTTGAAATTTTGCAAATTTGCATACCGGGGGTGTGTCCGAATTGGGGAAAGACCTCAAATCCGGGAAAGAGTTCCGTCGGTCCATCGACGAGATTCAAGGGTGGCGCTCCCTCCTTTTCAAAAAAACTAAAATCGTCAATGCGATAGGAACCCGCGTCTCGAGCTGTAGGTCCGTGTGCCCAATCCCAGTTTCGTTTTTGAAGCCAATGGGTTGCCTCAGGGAAGGTGGGTTTTAGCCGGCCTTCATCCTCAAAACATAATCCACCGGCATGATCAAAATGCAAATGGGTGAGGACGACCTCATCAATGTCGCCCGCTTTGAGGTTATGCTGAGCCAAGGCATTTAGTAAACCTCTATCCTGGTTATGAATTTTATAAATGGACTTTTCTTTGTCGCTCCAACGCGAACCAATGCCGACATCCACGAGAATATTTTTGTCTTCATATTGGACCAAAAGACATCGGCAAGCGAGGTCGATACGGTTATTTTCGTCGGCCGGGGTGGAACGTGTCCAAAGCGGTTTGGGGACAATGCCAAACATCGCGCCTCCGTCCAAACCAAAGTTTGATTCGACGAGGGGATGTACGGCTATGGGGCGTTTTTTTTCTGTGATAA
>JALSKP010000675.1 GCA_026988815.1 Myxococcales bacterium
GCGGCCCGCGGTAGCGGGAGGAGCTCCCTATAAGACTCTTTTTGCATAGTATCTTCGTCCTCAGTCAGATTGGGGTAGCCCGCTGCGCTTACCCATGAATCGTTTGTAGGCAAGGAACCTAAAGGCGGACTCAATGGGGGAGATTGTATGTTCTCGGGTCCAGACTCGAAAGCGTCTGAGGCCTCACTAATACTCATGTCAAATTCAGACAATTCACCGAGATTAAACAGAAAACTTTCTAAAGCCGATGAAAGCTCTCGAATGTTTTGATAGCGATCTTCGGGCTTTTTTTGCAGCGCACAATGTACGATATCCGCGAATTCAGGTTCGGTATTGATGGCAAGGGGAAGCATCCAAGGTTGGGGACCCAGGTGCAGTTCTAAACAGGTACTATAATCCAAACCCGGCACAGCGGGATCGCCAACCAAGGCCTCCCACATCACCATCCCCAAGCCATAAATATCGACACGAATATCAACATGTTCCTGGAGAAGTTGCTCGGGCGCTGCGTAGCGTGGCGTACCTACGAAGACACCCTGTTGGGTAAGCTTTTGGAGTCCATGACCTTGGGTCGTTTTATCGATATCCTGGTCGGGAAGAAGGTCCAATATTTTTGCGGAACCAAAATCGAGAACTTTGGCAGAAAATCCACTTTCGGTTCTGCTGAGCATAATATTTGAGGGCTTGAGATCGCGATGAAGAACCCCTTTTGTGTGGGCCTCCTCGATCGCCCCGCAAACCATGAGGGTGATTTCGGCAACCTCCCGCGAGGATAAGGGGCCATGCTTACGAATGTGTTTAAACAAGGAGCGGCCTTGGACGAATTCCATAGCGATGAAGTGAAAATCTTCCTCCTCCCCGAAGTCAAGAATGCGCACGTTATTGGGGTGGGAGAAGCTGCGAATGATCGATGCTTCTCGTTCAAAACGTGCCACCCAAATCGGGTCTAGGTTTTGGTCCTTTCTCAAGATTTTTACGGCAAGGGGCGCATCGGTGTCCTTGAAACGCGCAAGATAGACGACACTAAATCCGCCCTTGGCGATGGGTTTGATAATCTCATATGCGTTCCCAACCCTTCGTCCTTTCTTTAAAAACTCAGACATAATGCATGCTAACATCACGCATCAGTGGCGCAAACGTAAAGCGTCCAAAGAGTTCTAGTTATTGATATTTTCCACGTTCTGTTCTAGATTTTTGAAATGCGTAAACTGACCCCAACGCGAAAAATAGGAAGATATGTTTTCAAATGATGAGATGGATTTTACGGAACTCATCCAATCCTATTTTTTAAAGCGAACCGGAAAGGGCCTTATTTTTTCGAGCCGAGATTTAGATCTCATTCTAAAATGGGAGAGCCTTGGTTGCTCGCCTGCAACGATTTGCAAAGGCATCGATTTGGCCGTCGAGAAATCTCGACGTCCACCACGAGATCTTTTCGGATGTCGAAAATACATTGAAGAAGGGTTCGGTCCAAAAGAACCCAAAACCCAGGTCAAAACGCGTCCCAAACCTGTCCACACCAATCCTGTACAAGATACCCCGCAGCCCGACCCAAAGGGAACTGTGGGCGAACTCATTAAATCACTCGATCGGGCCTATCCCCACGCTGATTTTCGTGCGCTTTACGAGGATGCGCTAAAGGGAGAAGAGGACCCAGACCTTGAAGAGAGTATTTTTGAAAAAGCCTTCCTCTCACTTGACGAAGAAGAACAAATTGCCATGGACGAGGCTATCCTTAGAAAACTAAAAACCGTCTTGAACACAATGTCTCCTCGGGCGCGGTCTGCAACGATCGCCGCGAAAAGACGCATGGCAATGGAAGAAAAGATAGAGGCTCAAAAGTGAATGATTGGAAGGCATTGAAAGAACGCTTTTCTTTGTCCGACGAAGACACGGATGCCTATCTTGATATACTAAACTGGGTTACTAATGAATGGGTTCAGAAAAATTTTGGGTATCCAAAAGATTCACCGCAGTCTTTCAGTCTGGAAAAACGATTCGATGATGACGGTTTTAGAAAGCGCTTCGAAACGGCGATTGATGATCTTTTGAAGGAGAGGTAATGAGCATTGGCGACGCTTTCGAAAAAACGAAAAAATGATGCTGAAATGATGGCGTTCAAGAAAACAATACGAACCTATCTGACGAATACATATTCGGGTTCTTTTTAGACCTGCCAGCATAATTACTATGCGCGTTTACTACTTTCGCCTTTTTTGACAGCCGAGCCAATTAGATGGGCGAGGCGAAGTGCTTCAGGAACTTTTCCACAATCGGTGAGACGAATGAGTGCTTCCTCTGCGACCTCTGTTGAGCATCCTGCGATCTGAAAAACAAATCCGCCGGACTCATAAATGGGTCCCGCTTTCTCAATAGTATCTGCGCGTCGTTGATAATCAGGAAATGTCTGAAGCGCCTCATCCACGGCCACCAGATCCGGGTAACGACGCATCACCGCTATACAGGGAAGCGCAAGTTCAGAAGACAAACGCAAAATATCGACGACGTTGAACCCCCCTAAGGCGATGCCATCAAGCAGGATAAGATGCAACTGTTCTTTGAATTTACTATTTTTAATCATCTCGATGAGAACCTTTGTCGCATCCTTTCCGTCGCGTTTCACCTGATTCCAGAGCATCCCTTCAAATCGCGTATCGCTACAGACTACACCGACCACATTCACGTCGGTATGGTGGAAATCTGTTTGGGCTTCAACCGACCGCGGCGTAAAGGGTGCATCATCGATACCCAGCGCTCTTATTTTTTTCCCTCTTCTTAATGCACGTTCTAATAATGCACGTTCTAAAGACATCGTTTTGCTCTATAAAGATACGAGAGATTATCGCGATTGGCAGGCTTTACCATAGGCTTCTTCGAAAACCTCGACCCAACCGCCCTTGTATCCATTTCTCATTTTACTGGCTTTTTCACCAAAAACCTCCCAGTTGGTATGGGTGAGAACGACCTTGGTTTGGTTTTCCGATTCGACGCTAAAGGTGAGCTCGACCAATGTCGCCGCATCGTCGGTGAGTCCCATATGAAAGTTCATACTAAAGCCATTAAAGGGATCAAAACTCAAGATTTCCCCCCACACTTCTTCTTTTCCATCAAAGCACATTTCTGTAATCTGACCACCGAGTTTGGCGTCCAAGGACACCTTCTTCGCGACCTCGCCTTGCATACCTGAAACGGAATGTTGAAGGGGCCACCAGGTACTAAAGTCGTTTACGAAAACCTTAAATGCGCTTTCTTGGGAACATGGAACTAGAATAGTTTTTATAAGGGGTTCTAACATTTTTTCCTTTTTTTAGAGTTCGTCGTTTTCGATGCGGCGGAAAATTTCTTGTCCATAGGCCTCCAGAGCGTCAGACCAGAAGGTGTCCAAATAACGTCTCAAGGACTCAAGTCCTTTTTTTTCCATCGAATATATCCGGCGATTTCCTTTGGCTTCAACGCGAACCAATTCCGCGTTTTTCAAGACTTTCAAGTGTTGGGAAACCGCTGGTCTACTGACCGGTTGTTCCTCGGCCAGCTCACCAACAGTTTTGGATTTAACGCGAAGAGATTCAAAAATTCGTCGTCGTGTAGGATCTGCAAGTGCAATGATAACAGCTTCGTAAGTCATAACTTACCGTAAGCGAAAACTTACACAGCTGTCAAATGAAATTCTAGCTTTTTGGAAAAACAAGCTTGACGGATCAGGACTCCTAAATTACTTTCCCGCTCCCTTCGGGGGTATAGCTCAGTGGGAGAGCAGCTGCCTTACAAGCAGCAGGTCCCTGGTTCAATCCCTGGTGCCCCCATCCGAGAAAGTTCATAAAACTTATGGACAAGATCGGAAACCCGGTGTAGAAACCGGGACGAACTGTCAGGGGTGGTAGTTCAGCTGGTTAGAATGCCGGCCTGTCACGCCGGAGGTCGCGGGTTCGAGTCCCGTCCACCCCGCTTAGAAAGCCATCGTTTTTACGATGGCTTTCTAGTTTCTGGCTCTTGTTAAAGAATGTTTCTATCGAGATTTAGGGTCCAGGGATCGAAGAGGTCTTCGGTAAAAATCTTAGCGTAGAATAATATTAGCTCAAAAATCGAATACAAAAAAACCGGCCACACGGCCGGATGAATTGTTAAGAAGGTGAAAGGTTTACTTTGATTTTTCTTCTTTCTTTTCTTCGACTTTCTTTTCTTCAACTTTTTCAACTGTCTTAATCACGGTTGAGTTTCCTTGCGTGGCCTTTCCGTCCACTTCAATAATATTGAACTCCACACGTCGGTTTGAACTACGACCCGCTTTTGATTTATTAGAAGCAATAGGCTGTGTCTCTCCAAATCCTTGCGCGACCAGTCTACCTGCATCCACACCTTTTTCGTTTAGGTATTTGACAACAGATTCGGCACGTCGTTGAGACAATTTAAGATTGGAGGCATCTTTTCCTCTATCGTCGGTATGACCTTCAACGCGAATTTTAGTCATCTTAGGATAGGCTTTCAAAACAGCCGCAACTTGGTCAAGTAGTCCAAAGCTACGTTTCTTGATTTTAGCCTTTCCGCTATCGAAGAATACTTTTTCTAGGATTTCGATTTTAGTTTCAGTAATACGAACTTTTGTTTTTCCTTTATCAGGACATCCATCTTCGTCTTCAACGCCGTTGATTACTTCAGCTTCGTTCGGACACTTATCGGTTGTATCGGGGAATCCGTCGCCATCATTATCGAGGTCAGGACATCCGTCTTCATCTTGGAATCCGTCTTTATCTTCGGCGAGAAGTGGACATTTATCGTTTACATCAAGGACGCCGTCGGCATCATTATCCACGTCAGGACATCCGTCTTCGTCTTCAAATCCATCTTTGTCTTCGGGCGCGTCTGGACATTTATCAACGTTGTTTAGGATGCCATCGCCGTCGGTGTCATCGTCTTCTTCAGGACAACCATCTTCATCCATGTAGCCATCTTTATCTTCAGCTTCGTTTGGACATTTATCGACCGCATCCAAGATACCATCTTCGTCATTATCGCTTTCAGGACAGCCATCGCCATCTTGGAAACCGTCCATATCTTCGGCTTCGTCTGGACAATCATCGATGTCATCTTTGATGCCGTCACCATCTTTATCTCCGATGACTTTCGTGTGGCTTGGATAGGATCCAAATCGAACGCCGAGAGACATCCAAAGCCCGCCGATATTGAGATTATTTTCTGAGACTGCCAAAGTGATGTTCTCAAGTTCTGGATCTGAGCCGACCAACCATTGGTTGAATCCAACACGTCCATAAACGGCCGACCAGGTGTTCAGGTAACGCCTTAACTCAATGAAAGGACGCAATAAAGTCAGGCTTGCGTCCATTATTTCGCCGCTATCGTGTTCAAGTTTGGCCGAGCCCAACGCGACGCCCACACCCAAGGCAAGTTCCCAATCGTCACGTCGAAATGCGAAAGCGGGTTCAAGACCAATATAGAGTCCGGTGACCGATGGATCGGATGCAAAAGGCGTTTGAATTCCGCCAAAAAGTGAGATTCTTGTGCCTTCCAAAAGCGAGGCTTCCACATAGAGATCGAGGTTGAAAACCGTAGAATGATCGGTCTTCAAGGTTGTATTCGGTTTGGTTAAATAGCAATCTTCTTGAAAGGTTGTATTCGCGTCGTTGGTACAAATTTCCCATCGTTCAAAATCGGTAAACCAAACACCGAATTCGGCGCCCGCTCCCCATGATGACTTCCACTCGTAGGCGCCATCGGAACTTTCTCTGTCATCTTCCTCATCTTCCTCATCTTCCTCATCTGCGACCTTAGACTTTCCCTTCGGATTGGCTTCCGAGGTTTTCACAGTTTTCATGAGCTTCTTTTTGTGGATTCTTTTTTCTTTGATTTCTTTATCCACATCTTGAGCGACCAAGGGGGATGCGATGAAGGAAAAAGCTACGAACAGCAATGCAATGTGTTTTTTCATGGTTTCTTTAACGTTAGGTAAATCTCAATTAACGCGCTCTTTTACGTTGGATCACGCATCGCCGCAAGAATAAGATCTGCTTTTCTTTAGTGAAAATGTTGCCGATACCTGCCTGTCAAATAAATGTTCGGATCTTTTGAGGAGTTTCGTCTAACCGAACCCTTTTTTTGTTTAATTCAGTTGGAACTGCTTTCATTGGACTTGGTGAGCCCAAGTTTTCGCATTAATTCGGTCTTTTGATAACGCGCGATACTCGCGCGTGACCCATTTGGAAACTTTTTGAGATAACGGCTATAGGCGGCCAAGGCGGGTTTGAGTTTGCCGCTCTCGCGCAACGCTTGCCCGAGTCCCATGTAGGCCTGGCCGTAACTAGGATTAATCTGCAATGCGCGTTTGAACTGTTTAGCCGCGCTTGATGCTTTTCCACTTTCAAGTTTCACCCATCCGAGCCCTGTGATGGCTTCGGAATTTCTGGGCTGAGCGTCCAAAACGTGAATAAAAGAGCCACGTGCCAAAGAAAGATTCCCACTTTCGAGCGCCTTCAGACCCCGTTCCATCATGCTTTCTATACTAACCACAGATGCTTTTTTCTTTGCTTTTTCCGCGCCGCTTTTAATGGCTAAGGAAACATGATTTCGAAGCTCTGAAATGCCACTTTCAATACGCTTTTCTTCAGCGTGCGATTTCTCAGCACTTGCGCCTTCGAGTGCCGAACTGACAATTTTTTTGGCTTTGTTCAAGTTTTGAATCGTCATTGTAGGCGTATCCCCTCCCAAAGAAATAACCTTCTTTTCCCTTTTCATGTTCAACAAATACCAAATGCCTCCCGCAAAACATCCCAGGAAAACAACCAAAAAAAAGGGACGTAAAAAACCCGATTTTTTCTTTGGCGGGGATATCGATTCGATCGCAATTTCTTGGGACATTTCCCAAGGCAGCTCTAAAGAACCCGACGGCTCAGCGCGAGGAAAACGTACGGCCGCGGTTTGCTCTTTTTTTTCCGCGCCCAATCCTGGCGCTTTTTCGGGAGGGGCATTTCCAAAAATAAAATCGTCGGAATCGGTTTCGATATCACGATCGTATGCTCGCGATTCTCGTTCAGCCTTAAGGCGATCGACTTCGGCAAAATTTACATATTGCTGTTCGGTTCTCACACGTGACCGCGATGCTTTCTGTTTTTGCGGTCTTTGGGTATCGAGCAGAGATGGGGACACGCCGATGGGATCTTGGACAGGCGATTTAGGTAATAAATCTTTGATGGAATCAAGCACTTGAAACACCGGCGAAAATTCGGCAATGGATTCAAGTGTCACCCATTTTTCCCCGCTTCGTGAAATCTCGTCCTCTTTTACGGCCTTTTGTTCCATCATCCATTTGTGTAGGACGTCAAAGGTTGAGAAATAAGAAATATCGCCATTGGCTTTTTTCAACATCCATCGCTTTGTATTTTCTACCGCCGAATGGATCCGAAACACATGTTCACATTCTGAACATTGTAAGGTGGCCTTCCCTGTCGAGAGTTGAGAGTCTTCAAGTTCGAAAAGTATTTCGCACTTCGGGCAGGATACATCCATTTAGAAAAAATGAACCAATATTATACCCGGTACGCTTGGTCCGATAATACCGAATGCGTAAAGGGCGCTTAAAATCATGATCAGTCCAGAGAATCCACAGAACAACCATGCCAAAATGGGCAAAATATCTTTTTTGGCGGGGACGTTGGTATCCGATTTCGCAAAAGCTTTGTAATCCGTGGGCGCTTGTTGAAGCATCGGAATTTGTGCAGATGCCGGGATAGCGGGAGCGTTCAGAAAATCAGCGACAGGTAAATCACCGGGTTGTTGCATGTGAAAGCTTCCCGATGTTCCTGCATGTCTGACTTGAATCTGGGGAAAATTTGAAAGCGGGTAAAACTCGCCTTTTCCAGCAAGGGTATATCCACTCACATCGTCTCGGCTAGCCATCCAGTTGTTAAGGCTCATGGTATCTGGGAATTCGTAAGTCAAACCGAAATTTGTACGTAATTTCCAGGGACCTTGGAAATCCATAGATCTTTGTGTGGGTTCGGGATCTACAATGGCAACGTGTCCACCGATCGGAGCGTGGGCGTTCATCGGAGGTGCGCCGATGGGCGCTAATGCCGAAGGAGCGCCGATGGGCGGTAAAGCTGAGGGTGCGCCGATGGGCGGTAAAGCTGAGGGTGCGCCGATGGGCGGTAAGGCCGAAGGTGCGCCGATGGGCGGTAAAGCTGAGGGTGCGCCGATGGGCGGTAAGGCTGAGGGTGCGCCGATGGGCGGTAAAGCTGAAGGTGCGTTTAAAGGTGGTAATGCTGAAGGTGCGTTTAAAGGTGGTAATGCTGAAGGTGCGTTTAACGGTGGCAATCCAGCGGGTGCGTTTAACGGTGGCAATCCAGCGGGTGCGTTTAACGGTGGCAATCCAGCGGGTGCGTTCAAGGGAGGCAGGCCTGGTGGATTCTGGGCATGCATCATGAGCGTCGATTTTGGTGTCGTTGCGGGCTGGACATTTGCCATCAATCCGCCAACCAAATTAGGCAGGGAAGGAGAATTCACTGTTTGAGCGTTATTTGCATCCAAGGAGAAGACCTCCGTTGCATCGTACTCAACTTCGGAGTTGTGATCCAAATCGAGAAAATCACCGAGATTGATCATCTCCGTCTTATCTTCGAGGTCGTCTTCATCGTTTGAGAAATTATCGAAGTTTATCTCCGCTGGGCTGATAACCGATGTTGCATCGTCGTCAGGCTCGGACACCATCTTTTTCTGAGATTCAAGCCAAACTCTCATGGGATTTTGAATTTCGACGGTTCCGTCTTCAATTTCAGGTTCTCCACCCCCCATCACGTCTTGTAAAATAAAGGGCACCGCTCCTGCGCGGGTTGCGTCGTCGTCGTTTTCGACCACCTCTGGGTAGACGATAAAACTTTGAGAACAAGAGGGACAGGATATTTTTCCACCTTGCTGGGGCACGTTTTCTGTCCCAATTCGATAACGCGCCTCACAGGACGGACATTGCACTATCATCTTATGCGCTCTCCAAATGGATAAATTACTGGCAAACTTTGCCTTATTCTAACCACACCGGTATAAGCGGTGCAAGTAAATAGAATTCCAAAAATGATTATTAAAGATTACAATCAGCTTCTGCACGGTCCATTGGTACCGAACTTGGCCCTCGAATCAAAGCAGAACTCCCCTCTGCCTTCGATTTTTTCTGTGGTGGAGGAAGAGGAAAACCTAGTATTTATTCGCTTTGAGCCAGATATGAGATCTGACCTGGGCGAAAAAAAGGGTATAAATATTTCTTATTTCGCAACCAAAGGCGATTCTGAGAAATCCTGCCTTGCGGTAAATGCCATTCGTATTGCCATTCTAGATTATCTCGATGAGCATTATTTAGATTTTGCGACGATCGCTTTCCACGATCCGCATATGTGCTCCAAGCGTTTCGCCGAAATTGTCCACGGTTTTACCCCAACCGAGGGTCGGCTAGATTACGACCCTTTTCTGACCTTACAATGGAAACCAATGGCCATGGAAAAAGGTCTTCGATTCACCTACAACGCCAGGTAGATCAACCTTGGCTGAGACGCGTTGCGATGAGGAAACGATCGAGCTCTTTCATCGCCTCGGGAACCTCATCCTTAAGCGCACTTTTATGATAGGAGGCTTCAATTTTTCCAAATAGAGCTTCAATGAGTGATTCAAGACTCAGAAGAAGCGCACCCTCAACATGAATTTTTTCATCCTTGGCTTTTAAACGAATAAGTTCTTCGACCAAGGTCCGTTCTTCTTTCTCAACATAATTCAAAGAAATAAGACGTCCTAAATCAGCTTCAACCTCTTCAGAAAGCAAGAGATTAATGCCCGTTAGAAGCGCACGAATAGCGTAAAGACCCGTTTTCAAAACGGGGTCTTTTTGAAAAGATCTGAAACGATTTTTGGCCATGCCGCGATAATGACCAATATGATGCTTGGTTAGAGAACGCCGCGCAATATCGCGTAATTGCTCTCCCTCAGATGAGTTGAGAATGGTTAAAGGCGAGGCCAATTGTTCAAGAACATTTCCATTCTTTTTTCGTATGAGATTACAAAATTTCTTGAGATCATAACTTACCAAATCAATTTCTACCTCATCAACGAATTCCATAAATTCGTAAACATCTTTACTTTCTTTCATTCCCAATACATCTGAAAGGGGCAAGAGGTGTGCGCCTCGAATATCCCAATCGGAATTTTGGGAAGGAAAGCCGTAAAGATGGGCACCGCTAATCGAGGCAAAGAGCAAAGTATTAGGATGCGTTTTTACTATCTCATAGACCGCTGGAACGATTTCAATTTCCATTTCCCTTTCCTTTTTAGACAGGCGTGACGCTTCGTTTTTTATTGGGCGGATTCTTTTTTCGATCTGCGTAAGTCGTAAAACGGGCGATCAAGGTCTCTCGTAGTTCCGTTTTTATAACCAACTCATCAATAATAAGTTCACTTGCCAAACGATAAATATCGATATCTTTACGGTATTCGTTTCTTTTTTCTTCAGTAAAAGCCTCGCGTTCTTCCTCAGGCATCGCCTCAATTTTTCGGGCGTAAACTGCATTTACGGCTGGCTCAGCTCCCATCACAGCAATCGAGGCCTCGGGTAGCGCAATCGTACAATCAGGACTAAATCCGGGACCACACATCGCGTACAAACCCGCGCCATAAGCCTTACGAATAATGACCGAAATTTTTGGCACCGTCGCCGAGGCCATCGCCGAAATTAGTTTTGCACCATGACGAATAATCCCATTGTGCTCGACCTTGGTTCCGATCATAAATCCTGGAACGTCAGCTAAAAATAAAAGCGGAATACCGAAGGCATCGCAAAGGGTAATAAATTTGGCTGCTTTATCCGCAGAATCGATGAAAATCACACCTCCCAAATGTTTGGGTTGGCTGGCAACGATACCAATCGTTCGTCCACCCATTCGCGCAAATCCCGTCAAAATTTCCTTTGCAAAGAGCTTCTTAATCTCGACAAATTCTGAATCATCGACCAAATGACGAATGATTTTTCGCATATCGTAGGAGGCCGCTTCTCGTTTTGGAATGAGCTCATCTAAACTTTTTTTCTGTACTTCCGGCGGCGCACTCTCTTTCATATCAACTTTATGATGACAAGAGGAAGGA
>JALSKP010000676.1 GCA_026988815.1 Myxococcales bacterium
AAAACGGCGACGTTTGAAATCGGTTAACATCATCTGGAATTCAATTTCATGCTCAAAAGCACTATGACCTGACTCGCTTAAATGGTCTTCCTTTAACTCTGCAAATAGAGCCATCGCGGTATCCCAATGTTTGTTAATTCGTAAACGTCTATACCTTAAATATTTATCTCGAGCAGGTAATATTTTAGATGGTAAAATCGCCTCCTTTTCCAAAACGTCTAAACGAGCCCGTGCTTTTTGCCCCTCTCCTTTGTAAGGATAGGTGAAGAAAAGTTCTTGATATGCATCTGCGGCATCTTCTGGTTTCCCTAAACGCTCTAGCGAAAAAGCCCGCTCAAAAAGAGTTGCAGGTCGCCTCGGATATTGGGTGTAATTTTCATTAACAAATCGAAGCGAAGGTTCGGCCTCGGACCATCGGCCCGCCTTAAACAAGGAACGTGCCCGTCGGACTTTGGCACGATGAAAAAGCGAACTGTCCAAGGCCATAATTTGATCGTAGAGCACAACCGCCTCAGAGGGTCTGCCTAGTTTTTCGAGTGCTGCGGCGCGACGAAAAAGCACGATATCGCGAATGGGAAATGTCGCGCCTTTGATCGAGGTTTTCACCTTATCAAGAATGTTAGCTTCCTGTTCAAATTTCCCCTGTGCGTTAAAAATTGTACCAAGAAGAACTTTTGTCTTTTCCCGGGTTTCCAAAACACCTTTCTTGCGTTCCCCACTTTCAAGAACGAGACGCTCCTCCAATTCTTCCAGAAGACCATGCGCGAAGACTTCCGCCTCACCAAATCTTTTCTTTTTAAAGGACCTCAATATACTCGCCAAAGCGTTGTCTTCGTGCTTGGCCAACGCTCGACCTAAAGCAACTTCAGTGGCATTAGTGCCAAAGGATCTCGCAATCTTTATCACGCCAGGCACTTTAAGTTGACTGTCGATTTTCTCAACGTGGGAGCTCGGAAAAGGGTTTACTTTTTTAGTTTCCTGGACGCCGTAACGCTCAGCCAACACCGCAGTCCCATGGGTCAGTAAAAACACGAAAATCGTGAAAATCACTCCCCCTTTCCATCCGCTTTGAAGATTGTCGTTCATCTAAAAACTATAACGCCTGATCGGAGAAAAACAAAAACTCTCTTCATTATTAGTGTGTTCATTTTCATCAACCTAAAGGTTTGCCGTTGTTTTCAATCCTCCAATCCGTTAAAGCTTTTTCTTTGCTGATGTAGGAAAGATCCTGGAATCCCCAAAAGCTGTTTTTACCGAGGGCTCCATTTTTAAACACGTTGTCGTCATGTCTATGACGGCGAGTCTTGGGCTCCTGGCCATCTTCGCCGTCGATTTGGTCGACATATATTTTCTGAGTATTTTGGGTGAAGTCTCCCTCCCCTCCGCGGCGGGGTATGGGTCGACCATCATGTTTTTCACCACTGCGATGTCCATCGGATTGGCCATCGCGATGAGCGCGCTTGTCTCCAAAGCCATCGGCGCAAACCAAAGAGAAGACGCGATAGCGCACATGAACAATGTGCT
>JALSKP010000677.1 GCA_026988815.1 Myxococcales bacterium
TCTCAATCTCCTCAATAACAACTCTTGCGTTTGCGGGTCGATCGTTGGCCTCTTTTTCGAGCAATCGTTTGACCAAAGAAATTACTTCTGGAAAATCAAACTCAGGTAGAACATCGGTAATTTCAGGGGGATTTTCTACCGCTTGACGGAGCATCACCGCGACGGGCGTTGTACCGCTAAAAGGAACCTGCCCGGTGAGCATTTCGTAGAAACAAATCCCCAAGGAATAGAGGTCCGTCCCAATACCCATTTCGGTGCCGCTCACTGCTTCGGGTGACATGTAGGCTGGACTGCCAATAACGGTCGCCGTCGTTGTTATTTTAGACTCCACATCCACGTCGGCTTTGCGCGCAATCCCAAAATCAAGCAACTTCACGAGCAGCTTTCCATCTGAGGAAACGGTCACCATAATATTTGCAGGCTTAACGTCTCTGTGGATGACTCCCCGATTGTGGGGTTGGGAAAGAGCGGCCAATACTTGTGAAATAATCTCCAAAGCCAAAACCGGTGCCAGACGATTTTCCATGAGAATTTCTTCTAAGGTTTCGCCTTCAACCAATTCCATCACGACATAATGCAGTTGTGAAGATGCGTCCTGGCCCGCTTCTACGACATTGACGATATTGGGATGGGTCAATTGAGCAACTATTTCCAATTCACGCTCAAATCTAGCAAGAACACGATTCTCGGTTCCCTCATCAAATCTCAAAATCTTAATCGCCAAAGGTTTTTTCAAAGAAGGCTGGAGTGTTCGATACACCACGCCCATCCCTCCTCCTCCGACAATCGAAAGGAGGGGATATTTTGAATCGATGGTGGTACCAACGAGTTCTTCTGGACGAACGAGAACTTTTCTCAAATTATTATTCCGTAAGGCTTTATTTAGTATGGATACAAAAGGATGCTAATGCAACTATGAGCACACTTTAAAATCTTTATGTCGACAGAAATGAAATACCAAAAATTCATATATTTATTCCTTTCCTTTTTTCTTTTTTCGGGATGCGAAACCAAAGAAGAACAATGTTTGGGAGAAGGCTGCCAAAGCCCCTGTTCTGGTTCCAGTTGCCCCAACCATCTCGATACCTCACCCGATCGTTCGGAAAATAACAACAATTCCGATATGGGACCGGCTGTCTCCTGTCGCACCAGCGCGGAATGTTCGACCAACGAACGATGCGATAACAATTCCTGCGTTTGTGATCTTTCTACCCATCGTTGCGGCGATGCTTGCGTAAGCAATAGCCAAATCGCCACATGCGGCCAGCAATGCGAGGCTTGTGTGGACGACGCCAACGGCGTTGCCGCTTGTGTCGAGGAAAAGTGCACCAATATCTGTAATGACGGTTTTCATGTCTGTGAAAACGACAAAGGATGCGCTTTTAAAGAAGGCAGTTGTGTGGAGTGCGAGGCTGACGCCGAATGTGTTGATCCTAAAAAACCTACCTGCGGCGATCAAGGACAATGCGTGGCTTGTCAAAACGACCAGGATTGTTCCATCGATCGACCTGTGTGTGATAGC
>JALSKP010000678.1 GCA_026988815.1 Myxococcales bacterium
ATAACGCTTCCACAAAGCAAAGAACAATTCTGGGTTCCGGAAAATGTTTATATCCTAGGGACGATGAATACTGCGGATAGAAGTCTTCGTCATTTAGACGTTGCGCTCCGTCGGCGATTTCAATTTATCGAATACATGCCGGACGCAGAAAAATTAGCGGATTGTGTCGTAGGAAATATCGGCTTGGATGATTTTCTTAGCGAACTCAATAAAAGAATTACCAAATACTTTGATCGTGAAAAACAACTTGGACACGCTTTCCTTATGAAAGACGGGACGGGTATTCGTGACGAAGAGGACTTGGTTTTAAGGCTGCGTTACGAGATTATTCCTTTGATACAAGAATACGCGTTGGGCGATTATCGCACGCTCGAAAAAATACTCGGAAAATCCATCGTCGACGGGGATACCCTGAATGAAGATACACTTTCAGATGGGAACGCCCTGCTCAGTGCTATCGCGGAACACTTTCCTACATGAGAGAAATCAATCTCGTTGAATACGAAACCCGCTTCATCGATGGACTATCCTTAGATCCCATTGACCGACGCCTTCGGCGAGAGCTGGAGTCGACAGAACCAAAGAAGGCTCGGTTGGTCATTGAAGAACGAGACGGTGGACTCTTTTTCAAAGCGTCGTACTGGGTGGGGGTAGCTCATTTTCAGAACTTCTCTGTCCAGGTCAAACCCAAGCTGGTCGGTAGCGAACATGCGTTACTTGATATGCTTGCCTTCTCTACCCATGCTTTTGATTTCCGCGCGTTCATCGCAAAACGTACTTACCAAGCTGCCGAAGACGCGCCTTTAGTGGAGTGGTTTGCCTACATGTTGCTTTATGAGGTTGAGACCTTATTGCAGCACGGCTTATTGAGCGATTACGTAGAGAAAGAGAACCTTCTACCAGCGGTACGAGGTAGAATTCTATACGACCAACAGATCCTTAAACGTTTCGGTGTTGTGGATAAAATCTACTGCCGCTTTGATGAACGTACCCAAGATATTCTTGAAAATCAGATTCTCTCCCTTGGTCTTTCTATTGCCTCCCGTTTGGTTAGCAATCGGATTCTTAAACGTCGCCTCAAGAATTTAGTAAGCGAATTTGGATACATCGCGAATCACGAATCGCTTAATAGGAAAGACGCGAGGCGAATTTCGCACAATTCATTGAACGTGCATTACCGAGATGCTCATAATATTGTTTTCCTTCTTATGGACAATGTTGGATTGGATTCTTTCTACGATAGTGGCGATACAAGAGGAACATCGTTCTTTCTGAATATGATCACGATATTCGAGAAATTCGTAACCCGACTTACCAAAGTGACACTCGGGAAAAGATTTAGGGTAGATTTTCAACATCGCGATGCCTCCATTATTCGATACTCGGACGGCGAGCCTTATCGCGAAATTCGTCCCGACGTCTTGGTTCAAGAAAGATCGACGAGGCGATATTTACCAATCGATGCGAAATACAAACTTTTCGACGACAAGAAAATAAGTTCAGCGGATATCTACCAAC
>JALSKP010000679.1 GCA_026988815.1 Myxococcales bacterium
GCTTAGGACACCATCGACCGTGGAGGTCATCGTATTTTTCCCTGTAATATGAACATGACCAGGAATAAACTCGCCGTTTTTCTCACTATTTGAAATCGACTTTTTCACGAAACCGGTAAAACGATTCCTTTCACTTTGAACACGACTCATGACGCGCTTCCCGTCGACCTTCACGTCGGGAACATCCACTCCAAAAATGGATCCGTGTTTGGCGTGATGTGCCGACTCTGCGGCGGCAATCAATAATTTAGACGGCATACAACCGACGCGCGCGCAGGTTGTACCCAGGGGACCTGAATCGAACATACATACAGATTGAGCGCCAGCCTTTTTAGCGGCCCTTCTTGACGTAAGACCTGCCGTGCCAGCTCCGATTATCGCAACATTTAGATGAGTAGCCATTCTATAATTCCTTTCATTTGAGGTGCACCAATGATAACCACGAAAGGAAAATCGAAAAGGATATTTTTTTGTACATTGGAAACCACTATGAACATACACCGCGTCAGTCTGGATCATATTGCCATACTTGTCACCAATTTATCGCGCGCAATCAACGCAGCCTATGATCTCGATTGGGAGGTTGGTGATAGTGCGCGTTTTGAAAGCGAGGGAACAGAAGAAGTGTACGTTGGAAAAGAGGGGTTCTCTCGACTCTTATTTATCCAAGCTATTGGCCCAGGTCCCTACCAAGATGCGATGGAAAAGCGCGGTCCGGGCATCCATCATCTTGGAATAGGTTGTAAAAATGTAAAAAGTTATACCAATTCCCTTAAGCAATCGGGCTGGCGAGAACATGCACAAAGCGGCTATTTATGGGAGCATACACAGAGTTTTTGGTTGCAACGTAGCGGTGCTCCATTGTTAGAGATCTCAAAGAAGACCCAAATGCTGGAGGTCGATTACGGATGTCGCTTTCCCTTCCAAGATCAAGACGCACTTTATGGTTTAGCCCATGGAATAGAAAATGGCGGACAGTGCGTGCGCCGCGATGCGCTTCTTTGGAACGACTTTTTGGACTAGGTGTTCTTAACTTGCACATGTGGGCCGAAGGACTCAAGATACCGCCATGGCATTCTACAATAAAACGCAATCTAATATTCTAGCCGATCGATATTTGGAAACTTTGCTTGCAGATTGGAAAGGCACCCTGCTCCTTTTGGTTCAAGCACCGATTTTGGCGTTTCTGGCCGTTATGGTTTGGGGAAATATAGGGAAAGCGACCGAAAGCATGTTTTTCGTCATGGTTCTTAGCGCTTTATGGTTGGGTTGTATTAACGCGTCTCGCGAGATCGTGAAAGAGAGGCCTCTTTTTCTCCGCGAAAAAATGGCAAATCTCAACGTGGCCTCCTATATCTATAGTAAAGTTTATGTATTGAGTCTGTTGTCGGCCGTACAAATTTTTCTATACACGATGATCGTCTGGAAATTTGTAAATATTCACGTCGCTGTGGGTTGGCTGGGCATCGTCCTATTATTCACCGCCATGTGTGGAACATGTTTGGGCTTGCTT
>JALSKP010000680.1 GCA_026988815.1 Myxococcales bacterium
TGAATCGATAAGTTATGAAATCGAAAAATAAGGATCGCCTTGGCGAACGCATGCCTATCGCGTAAAGACTAAGACGTGAAAACTTTTTTAAACATATGCCTTTTCCTTATCCTCATTAGTGCCTGTTCAGAACCCGAAGAACAGGGTTTTGTTGTCCTCCTTGATTCGCAACCAAAAGGTCTAGATCCGCGATTTGCGACCAGCGATGGGTCGGCCAAACTCGTCGGCTTGCTTCATGCTGGCCTTATGAACGGCGACACCAAAGATGGTAAACCCGAATACGAGCTTGCCAAAAGCATCGTTAATACGGGCCCGACCACTTACGAAATTACGCTTCGGGACGACATCTTCTTTCATGACGGTAAACGCGTCACCGCACTCGATGTTGAATATACTTTTATGGAGCTCGGGTCTGAAAAAGTAAAAAGTCCCTATGCCGGGATTTCACGACGCATAAAAACATTTATAGTAAACTCAGATACTTCAATTTCAATAGAGTTAAAGAAGCCCCACGCGCCCTTTATGACCGATTTATCGCTCGGGATCGTGCCAAAACACATCTGCAAGGGACATAAAGAATGTCCCGGCGATCCCATTGGCGCTGGCCCCTTTAAGTTCCTTTCCCATCCAAGCGAGGGGGTTTATCGATTTGAGGCAAACGAAAAATACATGCTCGGTAAACCCAAGCTCGATTTGCTCACCTTTAGAGTCGTAAAGGACGATAATACTCGTCTGTTGGCCCTTCTTGGAAATACCGCCAATTTGGTTCAAAATGCCGTCGCTCCAATGATGCTTCCCGTCGTAACGGGGAACGACAAATTGGAAATAAAAAAACAGTCTTCCTTCAAATATACCTATATTGCATTCAATCTCGAACATCCGATATTAAAAAATCAAAAAGTCCGAGAAGCGATCGCCTATGCGATCGACCGCGAGTCCATTATTGAGTATAAATTTCGTGGCGCTGCAAGCCTATCCACGGGAATGTTGGCGCCCAATCACTGGGCCTACAATCCTGATGTAAAGACATTTAACTACGATATCGAACTCGCGAAAAAACGCCTTGATGAAGCTGGATATCCCGATCCCGACGGGGACGGCCCAAAAATGCGATTGGCGTTCGAATTCAAAGTCTCATCCAATAAATTCAGAAGAGCCTTGGCAGAATTGATCGCAAATCAATTGGCATTGGTGGGAATAAAAGTCACCGTTCGTGCGTACGAGTGGGGAACCTTTTTCAACGATGTGAAGTCAAGGAATTTTGCGATGACTACCCTTCAATGGCCCTCCGTCTTGGAACCCTCTCTTTATTCTTGGGTCTTTCATTCCAAAAATATTCCGAGCCCGGAAAACCGTTCCGCTGGTGCAAACCGTGGCGCGTACAGAAACCCGAAAATCGATAGCTTATTAGATCAAGGGAACTTAGAAATTGATCCGGAAAAACGTAAGCTTATTTACAATCAAGTCCAAGCGATCCTCGCCGAAGATCTTCCCTACATTTCGCT
>JALSKP010000681.1 GCA_026988815.1 Myxococcales bacterium
AGGAGAGTGCGATTCCAAAGTCAATGAGTTTAACTTGGCCTCCAAAACCCACGAGAATATTCTCGGGCGAAATATCGCGATGGCATATTTTTAGCGCTCTTCCGCGTTCATCACGTACTTTATGCGCATAATCTAGAGCGCGAAGAACCTTAATAATAATCCATGTAATATGGGTGGCATCGGCGTCGTATTTGCTGATGATCGATGCCAGGGTAAGTCCAGAAATATAGGGCATCGCCGAATATAAAACTTCGTGTTCGGGGGCTTCGCCAAGATCGGTAACCGACACCAGATTGGCGTGATCGAAGTTGGCCATGAGACGTGCTTCGGCCATAAATGACTTTCGCGCCCCATCATCAAGACTACCCGGCGGTTGTAGAATCTTAACAGCACATTTTCTCTGAAAGCCGCCTGGACCTGTTCGAAAGGCAAACCAAACTTCAGCTTGCCCGCCGATGGCTAAGCGATCAATGAGTTGGTAAGGACCGAGGACCTGTGGTAATGACAAAATACTGACCGTGACATATAGGTTTTCCTGAGGCCGTCAGTGTACGCATATTTTATGAAAAAAAACAAAAGCGAAATGAACCAAAAACGAAAAGAAGTAAAGCCGGTTTCCGAAAAAGAAATGGCCAATATTAGAGAAGCCCTTGTCGCACGTTTTGCGGCGAGTTTGGAGCCCGGCGAGTCCTTGATTTCAAACGCGATACGTGACGCAGAACACAGCATTTTGAGTCTGATTGTTCAATCGAACGACAACCGTTTTCGCTTGGAAATGGAAGCCGTTGCCCTCGCGGAAAACAACGAAGAAATGTCGCCCAAAGATAGACTTTTCCATGCTCTTGATTTTATCGCCGAACAACTTCACAATTTCTTTGCAGATCGAATGCTGAGGTTTCATGACGATTGGAGAATTTACACCTTTAAGGGCAGCGAGTTACGTTTTCGAGCGGCGCAGACCAATCCCGAGCTTGAAACCCTTGCAGAACAATGGTTGGAAAAAGGTGACTAGTTGAGCATAACGCCCCAGCAACAAAAAATCGGCGTGGGATTTGTGATTTCATTTTACGCGCTCATGGGAGGGGTTGGATATTTTTTTAGTTGGCTTTTTGATATCAACCCCCTCGTTTTCGAACCCAGCGAAAACTCGCTTTGGTTCCGGATGGTGATTGGCGGGAGTTTTGGTATCGCCGTTGTTTTACTGAGCACCTGGTTCACCAAAAAATTTGTATGGGCACAACGCCTTTCTGAAACGCTACGCAAAACGCTCGGTAAACGAACCTTTGTTGAGATTTTCTTTTTCGCTCTTGCGAGCGGACTTGGTGAAGAAATTTTGTTCCGCGGAACGCTTCAACAATTGCTTTCAATTGCGTGGTTGGACGGTCTGGCGGGGCACGGTTTCGGCATTTTAACGGCATCCCTCATTTTTGGTATGTTGCACACCGGACCGGAGCGAGCCGTCTTTTTCCCTTGGACTATCTTTGCAGTGATTGTCGGCTCGATG
>JALSKP010000682.1 GCA_026988815.1 Myxococcales bacterium
GTCGTCTATGCGACGTGTAAAACGGAAATCGATTACACGAAAATTCGTGTCGCAAAAGTAACCTCCGATCGTCTTGACTTTTATCAAATCAATGCCTTTATCGAAGAAAAAATCGGCAGAAATATTGTCGTCTTAGGTGCCTGCACTGGCACCGACGCGCATTCGGTGGGTATTGATGCGATCATGAATATGAAAGGCTATAACGGCGATTATGGCCTAGAGCGTTATCCAAAAATCGATGCCTTTAATCTTGGAATGCAAATTCCAAATGAAGAGCTTGTCGCCCAAGCGGTTAAAATGAAGGCTGATGCTTTGCTCGTTTCGCAAGTCGTGACGCAGAAAGATGTGCACATCAAAAACTTGTCCGAGCTAGCCGATATGCTCGAAGCGGAAGGGATTCGGGACAACCTGGTTCTCGTTGCTGGCGGTCCGAGAATCAACCATGAAATTGCGTTGGAACTTGGTTTTGATGCGGGTTTTGGACCTGGCACAACCGCCCCCGATGTAGCCAGTTTTGTCGTACATGAAATTGTTGAACGGCGTCTTGTATAAGCCATAAATTTACCTTAATCCTAACCATTCAAAACCCCCATGAGGAAATATGGAAACTGAAACTGAAAATGAACCGGGAACCTTTGTCTTTCAAATTATGCAGGGTGATATTGCCCTCCTCGATATTCGAGAGGGTATTATCGTAAACCCATCTAATACCGGCTTAATTTTGAATAGAAGCGTTAGCGATTCAATCGCTCGCCATGCCGGTCCCGAATTTCAACAGAAGATGCATACCAAGCGGAGTCAGCTTCCCCAAAATCGTCTTGAGTTAGGGCGAGTTATTGAAACTGAGCCGGGTCTATTGCACGCAAAATATGTTCTCCACGTCTCCATTATTGGAAAGAAAGCCGTCGATCGTAATCTGATCACAAATAGCATTATTAACTGTTTTGACCGCGCTGAACGTCTCGGCGCGAATGCGATTGCATTCCCTCCTTTGGGTGTGGGCGTCGGGAAATTTCCCTTTGAAGAGTTCCTTGATATTTTCTACACAATTGTGCTCGAAGAGTTGCCAAGAAGTGAATCTCTTCTCACGGTTGTGCTTTGCTTGGACGAAGCTGAGTTCGTGCTTGCGACCAAACACGTTGAAGAGAACCGCGAAAAAGTACCTCGAAATGTGAAGATTGAGTTCTCCCAATCTTCATGGACCGGCACCGGAATTTAGCGCTCTCCATGACCTCCCTTTCGACCTCACATACGCGCAACAATTTTGGGTACGCCAAAGCTATTCTCTTCGGGGAGCACTCTGTCGTTTACGGATACAAAGCAGTGGTGTGCAGTCTTGGAAAAGGAGCGAGTGCGGAGGTTAAAAGGGAAAGACCTCCCAAAGGTGCTGCACGCTATTCTTTTCGAGGTATCGACACCGATTTTCTCGTGCAAGAAAACGATCACTCCTCGATAGCTGTCGCCTACGCGGCGCTATTTTCCCTTCTAAATGTTGCGCCATTGTCGCTCGATATCAACCTAGATATTCCCACAGGTGCGGGTCTAGGAAGTTCGGCGGCAATCGGCGTTGCAAGCGCGAGGGCGATCGTTGGTCACGAAGAAATAAACGAGGATTTAATTGCGCCCGCTGTGGCCGCTTTTGAAAAAGTATTTCATTCCAATCCTTCTGGCGTAGATCAAGCCGCGGCAACCCATCGGGGATTGTTTTCTTACGATAAAAAGGAAGGCCTGGAGAGGATCGATAATTGTGAGCTACACCTTGTCATTGCCAAGGTCTCAGAGCGGGCACCGACCCACGAAATCGTCGAGGCTTTTGCGGCCCACAAAGAAAAGGATCCCGATCTTTTCCGTCGCGTTCTAGAAGAGATGGGGGAGATTGCCGTCCAAGGTATCGCTGCTATTAAGACAGGAAATGATGTGGAAATCGGACACTTGATGTTGGAAAATCAGCGCTTGCTCAAGTGTATGGAGATGTCCAGCGATGCCCTGGACTTCACTTGTAAACTCGCGATGGAGAAGGGCGCCCTTGGGGCGAAGTTGACCGGCGCAGGTCGAGGTGGTTGCATGATAGCCTTGGTTGAAAAAAATAATATTGATGTAGAAAAGGCGCTCAAATCGCAGGGATATTGGACGAAACGAACGTTGATTAGTGCCGTTCAGGAGTAAAATGGATATTAAACCCTTTGAAAATCGTCTTAAGAAACGCGCAAAACATCTGCGAAAAAAAGCGAAATCCTGGCAGACCAACGCGTACCGTGTCTACGATCGAGACCTTCCAGAGGTCCCCTTTGTCATCGATATTTTTAATGACCTCGTGCATCTCCAGGAATTCAAAACCTCTAAAGCCGATGATCGAACACGCGAAATAATCGTCGACTGCGTCAAAGATATTCTCAATCTCAAAGAAGAAGATATCGCCTTTACACTTCGTCAAAGAGGCGATGGCGCGACCCGTTATCGACAAAGAAACGATGAAGTCAAAGAGACCATCATGAATGAGGGCCCTTATCAATTCGAAATCATCGCTGGGAAATATGTAGATGTAGGTTTCTTTCCCGACCACAGACGTTTGCGAAAACATGTAGGCAAAATCGTTGACGCATCGATGAGTGTGCTGAATCTATTTGCCTATACGGGGGCTTTTAGTGTGTTCGCCGCTGGAAGTGGCGCTCGCGTAACCACCGTCGATATGTCCAATACTTACATTGATTGGGCGATTCGAAATTTTGAACTCAACAATATTCCGCCCTCTAAACATCGTTTCGAAAGGCTGGATACCTTCAAATTTCTAAAACAAGAATTCGCTGATGGCGTGCTTTATGACCTTATCATTTTGGATCCACCGACCTTCTCGAAATCGAAAAAGATGGACGGTGATTTCGACGTCTTGCGTGATCATGTTGCGATGATTGAACAGACGATGCGTCTCTTGAAACCGGGCGGAACCTTGTACTTTTCCACCAATCATCGTCGTTTTACATTCAATCACGACGAACTTGAAGGCATAGAGATTTCGGATAAAACCCATTCCGAGGATTATCCCCGAAACACCCATCGCAGCTGGGAATTGAAAAAATGAAAAGCCCCACGGTCGAGAACCTCCTGGCCGCCTACAGTCAGGGCGCGTTTCCAATGGCCCAAGAAGAAGAAAATTGGGAAGTGTATTGGTACCAACCCGACCCGAGAACGATCCTTCCCCTTGATGAGGGCTTTCATGTTTCTAAAACCTTGGCTGCAACGGTCCGAAAAAATATATTCGAGATTCGTTTTTCTACAGATTTTGAAGGCGTGATGAGAAAATGTGCCGAACCTCGAGGGGATGATTCGGGCACCTGGATTTCTGAAGATCTTTTGCAATCCTACCTGGAATTGCATCGACATGGTTTTGCGCACTCCGTGGAAGCCTATTTTGAAGACGAGTTGGTGGGCGGCCTCTACGGTGTTTCCCTCGGCGCTTTGTTCGCCGGCGAGTCGATGTTCCATCGAAAACGAGATGCTTCAAAAGTCTGTTTGGTTGCCCTTGTACAGCGACTCCGTAAGCAAGGTTACCTTTTACACGACACCCAATTTATGACCGATCATCTACGACGCTTTGGCGCGAAAGAGATACCGAACACGATTTATTTGGAGCGCTTGGAAAGGGCGATGCAAAAGAACTGCACCTTCTTAGTATGATCATTTCTGAGGGATTTCTTGAGCCCAGTGAGGGTTTTCAATTTAGTGTGTGGGTATTTTGGACAAAGAACGCGTTTTGCTTTTCCTCTTTTTGGTTAACTTGCTTACTTTGCATCGCCCTAACCCTCCCAAAGGGTGGAATTGAGGAACGCAGACTTCTCAAAATACGGGCTCTCATTTAGCTCAGAAACGTGTTCCCTTTTTTGTCGAATGGGATGACGAGAAGATCTCGCCCGCAAATGGACTGTTGGTCTTCGAAACAGTTTTCGCTTGCAAGCACCAAGGGGGCGAGACCGACGAGATAACGAAAATTTATAGGTACAATCCTGAATTCAGGAATATTGTCTACGATATCCCCGCCCTCCCACTTTCTCTTAAATGAAAAACCGGTGACTTGACGCTGCTGGGATGCCCACGTCCCTTGACCCACAGATGTAAATCCGGTTAAGGAAGATCCATAGCGTTGGTTTTTCCAAGACTTACACTTTCGTAACTTTGTTTACCAATGTTGAGAATCTCGCACGTAAGATAGCTTCGAAATTTCGATCTCGGTTCCTCCTTGTGGTCCTGTGCGCGTGGAGGGAAGGGTCATAAAGATAGAAAAGGGATCCTCCCCTGGGAGAGGCTTAGGGTGAGGGCTTTCAATTTCGCGTGTGGGTGTTTTGTTTTTTTAGTCAACTTGCTTACTTTGCACCGCATAGCTCCTTTACAGCGGCACTAGATGTCTGGAAGGGAGCGAGCGGGATAAGAAAGCGCTTCGAAGAATAGGGGAATTTAGGATCTTAACTTACAACAAAGTTTAGGATTCTTCCTTCTTTGTAAATAATTCTACGAATCGTCTTGCCTTCAAGGTGGGGAATAATAGTTTCATTTTCCTTTGCAGCAGCAACGGCCACCTCTTCACTGGCGTCGGGCGCGATTTGAATCGTACCGCGCACTTTACCCATGACTTGCACACCTAATTCGATCGTATCAACGGCAAGGAAAGCCTCGTTATAAGTAGGCCAACCCGCATCGATGATCGACTCTTTATGGCCCAAACGTTCCCACAACTCTTCGCTCAAATGCGGCGCATAAGGGGCGAGTAGTTTTGTCAGGGTCTCCACGCATTCGGTGGGGACGCTGTCAATTTTGTAGAGGTGATTTACGCATTCCATCATAGCGGCAATGGCGGTATTGAAACGCAAATTCTCGGTGTCCTCTGAGACCCGTTTAATGGTCTTATGGAGCACACGTAAGGTGTCTTTGTCCATCTCGCCGTCGGCAATTTTATCGGACAAACCTGCACCTTCACAAACAAGACGCCAAATGCGATTCACGAAACGTGATACACCGGTGACGGACTTTGTATCCCAAGGTTTGGACTGTTCGAAGGGCCCCATAAACATGACGTACATGCGCAAGGTGTCCGCTCCGAATTCCGCGATAACGTCATCCGGATTAACAACATTGCCTCTCGATTTTGACATTTTTTCGGTCAAGGGAAGGAGCTCAATATCATGATCGGGATGGAAGGCTTTCCTCATATCGCCTTCGACGACCCAACGCACATCATCGGCGTGGACGGTGCGTTTGAGTGTTGAAAGATCGTCGGATAAGTCTTTCCAAGAGAGGACCTTCTTTGTTTCGGCTTCCTCGTAGTATTCGTAGGCGATGCCGAGAATCATACCTTGGTTTACTATTCTCTGGAAAGGTTCCTTTGTTGTGACGACGCCACAATCGTATAAAACCTTATGCCAAAAACGCGCATAGAGAAGGTGAAGGACAGCGTGTTCTGTTCCGCCGACGTAAAGATCGACCGGCATCCAGTATTTTTCTTTTTCTGGGTCGATAACCATTTTCGTATTATCTGGATCAAGGAAACGAAGATAATACCAACACGAGCCCGCCCATTGGGGCATTGTATTCGTTTCTCGCTTCCCATTTTCTGGCGCGTTGACCCAATCAATGGCACGTGAAAGAGGTGGCTCCCCGGCCGCGTTGGGTTTATAATCTTCAACTTCAGGGAGACAAAGGGGAAGCATTTCTTCAGGCAAGGCCGCGTGAGTGCCGTCTTCTTTTAAGATAATTGGAAAGGGTTCTCCCCAATAGCGTTGTCGAGAAAAGAGCCAATCGCGGAGCTTGTAGTTGACAGCCTTTTGGCCCAACCCTTCTTCCTGAAGCCAGGCACTAATTTTGGCTTTGGCCTCCGGTACTGCTAACCCATCTATTAAACCCGAGTTCATGAGAAGGCCATCGCCGGTATAGGCTTCCTCTTCGATATTGCCGCCGCTGACGACTTGAATGATCGGGAGGTCGAACTTCTTAGCGAAAGCGTAGTCGCGAACATCATGTGCAGGAACGGCCATGATGGCGCCCGTCCCGTAGGAGGCCAATACGTAATCGGCAATCCAAATTGGGATCTTTGTATCGTTGACGGGATTGATGGCGTAGGCGCCGGTAAAGACACCTGTTTTTTCTTTGGAGTCATCGCTACGCGCGCGATCGCTCTTCGTGGCCGCAGTTTTGATATAGGTTTCAACGGCCGCTTTTTGTTCTTCACTTGTAATCAAGTTTACTAAAGCATGCTCAGGAGAAAGCACCATATAGGTCGCGCCAAAGAGCGTATCGGGACGCGTTGTGTAGACGCGAATATTGGCCTGGGTATCTAAGGAGTCGGGATCAATTTTGAAATCGACTTCTGCCCCAAGAGATTTTCCGATCCAATTACGTTGCATTTCCTTGAGGGATTCCGGCCAATCCAAGAGATCTAGATCATCTAAAAGGCGGTCAGCATATTCGGTAATGCGAAGCATCCATTGGCGCATGGGTTTACGGATAACGGGGAAACCACCGACCTCGCTTTTTCCGTCCTGAACCTCTTCGTTAGCCAAGACGGTTCCAAGTTCTGGGCACCAGTTAACGGGCGTCTCTGCAATGTAGGCAAGGTTACGATTATAAAGCTGGAGAAAGATCCACTGCGTCCATTTATAATAGTCTGGATCTGAGGTGCGAAGTTCGCGATCCCAATCGTAGCCAAGACCAAGATTTTTAAGTTGTTTCTTAAAAACATTAATATTGGTTTCGGTAATTTCCTTAGGATGAATGCCCGTTTTTAAAGCGTATTGCTCAGTTGGGAGACCGAAGGAATCCCACCCCATCGGGTGAAGCACGTTAAAACCTTTGGCCATTTTATAACGTGCAAAAATATCTGATCCCGCGTAGTTTTCGACATGGCCCACGTGCAGGCCGTTTCCACTGGGGTAGGGAAACATATCGAGTACATAGTATTTTTCTTTACTTTTATCGATTTCTGCTTTGAAGGTTTTCTTTTCTTCCCAAAAGGCTTGCCATTTGGGTTCGATCTTTGACGGTTGATATTCTGACATGTTCACTCCTGATGCATTTTCGAGATGCCTATGAACTTAAGTAGCTATCAAGGATCAGGACGTGCCGCAATTTCAAATCGGCCTTCTTGTTTGATTATACTGTGATCAATTTCAGTTTATTTTTTTCGTGTAGGGTGCGACTCGCTGTGGTCGCCCTGAACATCTATAAATACCGGAGATTTCAGGGTATCAAGGTGGAGGCTTCGCACACATCACAGCCGGTTACTACTACAATTTGTTAGAAATACCCCGAAAAAGATCATATAACCTTCTTGTTTAAAACCGGTGGAGATTCATTTGAGTTGTACCGGATTCATGCAATTATATGATCGTCATTGACCTTTCCCTAGGGTGTGAAACGCGCCCTAAAATCAACGTGACTTGGACCTTTCCAGAATCTTGTTTTTTTCCGTATGGTCGGGATTTCTTCGAGCTGGTAGAACAAGGTATGTTAAAAAAAATACTTTTCAAGAATGCGCTCATCGTCACCCTTAACGCCAAGGAAGACCTTATTCACGGCGATTTACTCGTATGCGGTGAGGAGATTTCGGCCATTGGCGTTGTCCCACCCGAAGAGAGCGAAGGGGCGCAAGTCATCGACTGTGAAGGGAATCCCATTATTCCAGGATTCGTTCAAACCCACATTCATCTATGTCAAACATTGATGCGCAACATGGCCGATGACATGGTTCTCATCGATTGGTTAAAACAACGTATTTGGCCTTATGAGGCAGCCCTCGACCCAGAAAGGTTGAAGATATCATCACACATTGGATTGGCCGAATTAATCTTAGGTGGAACGACGGCGATCGTAGATATGGGAACGGTACACCATACCGAATCTATCGTGGAGGCCGTCCAAAGGTCCGGAATCGATGCAGTGCTAGGAAAGTGCATGATGGATTTGGGTGACGAAGTACCCGCTCCGATGCGCGAAAAAACAGCCGATTCTCTTAAAGAATCTCGCCGGCTTTTCGATGTGATCGATGGTCTGGGAGAGGGCCGATTGCGTTATGGCTTTGCGCCTCGTTTTGCCATTTCTTGTACCGAAACCTTGCTGAGAGAGGTCAGCGAGATGGCCAAAGATATCGACGCTTTCATCCATACGCACGGATCTGAAACGGCCTTTGAAAACGATTTTGCGCAGTCCAATTATGGATGTTCAAATATCGAGTTTCTAGAAAAAGTTGGGATGACGGGTGAGAAAACAATCATCGCTCATGGCGTACATTTGGCCGATAACGATATTGATATTCTTGCCAAAGGTCGAACAATTATCTGTCATTGCCCGTCCAGCAATCTAAAACTGGCCAGTGGTATTGCCAACATTCCTCTTCTGGATAGCAAAGGCGTTCGTGTGTCCTTGGGCGCCGATGGGGCACCGTGTAATAACAATTTGGACGCCTTTATTGAAATGCGTTTGGCGGCCCTCCTACAAAAACCGATTCATGGACCGACGGCTATGCCTGCCAAAAGGGTCCTCAAGCTTGCGACCATTGATGGCGCTCATGCGATTCAAAAAGGAGATGTATTGGGCTCTTTAGAGGTTGGCAAACTTGCAAGTTTGGTTGTCCTAGATCTCAAAAACGATCCTGGCGCCGGACCCGGCGGCGATATTTATAGTAGGATAGTTTACGGAACCCATCGGGCGAATGTGCAACACGTTTTCGCTCGCGGAAAACATTTGGTCGACAATAAAGAATTGGTCGGTGTGGACTTGGGGCAGCTCATGGCGCAGGGCCGGGAAGCGCTAACGAAAAGCGTTGAGACGATGCAGAAATTTATTTCTTAGTTTTTTTCGTCTTCTCGATGGCCTTTCGATTCAAGGGCGCTTTCGGTAAAATCGGATTTGGAAACTTAAGCTTGCTAGGCTTGAGCTTCAATTTTTGAGGTGTCTTCTGTACTTTTTTCTTTCGTGGCTTAAGGGGAAGATCAATGCGAGCCTCAGTGAGGTCTCGGTTCACCTTCATCCGTCCTCGCGGCTTCCTCTTAAATAGTCCATAGGCCAAATAAAAACTTTCGGCACGATAAGGGATCTGAACGCTGTATTCGTCGGAGACGAATTTCCCCGCTTCCCATTCGTCGACGGGGTAGAATCCGTTTACCGGTACATGATCAAAGTTTTTTCTCTTCTTTTTCTGCGTGTATCCGTGCAAAAATAAAAGATATTTTTTAGGAGGCGTTTTTAGTACTTTCCAGTGAGTTGTGATTTTTACTCTTGAACCTGGAGCAAAGGGCCCTTTGGGCTTGAGATCATACCCGATGAGTTTGACGTAGTTCTCGAATTTATAATCAACACGATGGTCCATTTTAGGTTCTTTATCGGAGACGAATTTTTCGATTTTACTTTGATAATGTTGGCGATAAACCACGTTTACACTATCTCGCCAGGCCAGGCCTTTTTCTTTCCAAAGATCCGCGTCTTCTAAGCTCCCGATTAAATTTGATTTTTCATTTGGATCTTTTTCGAGGTCGTAAAATTCGTCAATCCGTTGTCCGAAATGATAAATATATTTACTATTTCCTTCTCGGATGGCGATACAGCGTCCGTCATACCAACAGTAGGAAAACAAGGTTCGTTTGCTATCCTCTTTTAATAAACTTAGGCCAGGAAAAACGCCTTTTTGAGTTTCTAAACCTAGGAGATCAAGCACTGTTGGCACGATATCGAGTTGGTTGGCAATACGTTCTATTTTTTTGCCTTTCGGAAAGGAGCCCGCTTTGTGAATCAATAAAGGAATACGTGTCCCTTCTTCCCAAATGACATTGTCGTGTTGCTTACGTCCATGTTCGCTGAAGCCCTCTCCGTGGTCGCCATAGACAACGAAAATTGTGTCTTCATAAAGTCCCTCGTCCTTAAACATTTGGACTAGCGATTTAGTAAATTGATCTACATAATGGATGGCGTTCAAATATCGGTTAAATTGTTTGTCACCGATACCATACTCTTCAAATCCGTACCGTCGCGGAGCATCGTAATTGTGATGCGGAGTGAGGGTGAGATAGGTCAGGAAGAGAGGGCCTTTTGATTTGTTTTTCTGAATCCACTTCAAACTCGGTTTCAGCATGATGTTGTCTTCACGGCCGAAATAATTCGCTTTTTCGAAACCCTTTTTCGAAAACTTTTCACTGGGATAAAAGTCCTTATACCCCATGTTTTTCACTAAGGTAGGCCGACCTTCAAAGCGTCGCGTTGCGGATTGGAAAAAGGAGGTTTTGTAACCTTTTTTACTAAGTAGGTTGGCCAAACATCGACCTGGAATCCCGCCCTTGGTTGCCTCGGTGATGGTCATGCGAAGGTTGGGGGGAATTCCGCACAAAGAAGCTGTAAGAGCTTTGCTGGTGTGGGGAACAATCGTATAGGCTTTTTCAGCGACGATGCTTTCCTCGGCGAGCCCTTTCAAAAAGGGTGTTGTACTTAAGTCTGGGTTGTAGAGTGAGGTCGCCGAGGCACGCGTGGACTCCAAAACGATGAACACAACATTGGTCTTGGATTTGCCAGTGACTTCAATATCAGCGGTATGAAAATTTCCTTTTATATTTTTCGATTTTTTATCTTCGGATAATAGGTCTTTTAACCCTGTTGAAACCATATGAAGGGTTGCGTTCTTGGCAAAGGAAAGTGAAGGATCTTTGAAGGGAGGTAAAAATCCTAAAACGAGGCAAAGAAGGCCCGTCGCTCCAGACATTAAAATAGGCTTCAACCCCGATTTTTCCGAAACCCTTGGGGTTGTTTTTTGAACCCATTTTTTCCAACCCAAATGAACAAGAAGAGGCAGGAAGAGATAGAAAAGAACCAAAACGCCGAGCACGATAAGCAGCAGCGTTGGCACTTCGCTCTTTAGTACCTCACGCGTTTCGTCAAAATTTCGGATAGTATAGG
>JALSKP010000683.1 GCA_026988815.1 Myxococcales bacterium
CAAGGATGCCGCCTGTTTCATTTCCTTAGCAACTTTTTCTTTGAGCGCTTTGTTTTTCGCAGCCGCCTCAGCGTCTTCTTTTTCACAAGACGCAAAGAGAAATATGCTTAAAAAGAAGAATAGGAATAAGCGTTGTAATTTCACGTGAAAACCTTGTTCAAGCAGGATTGACGAGCAAACCGCTCAGTACTTTAGGGTAAAAGAAGGTCGATTTTTGAGGCATCTTTCCGCCCGATCGGCAGACCGCATTCACCTGCTCGATCTTTGTCGCGTTCATCAAAACGATGAGCTGATTTTCGTCGTTTTTTCTCATCGCATATGCCTCATCAAAACCTTTTATGTATTTTAGGTTGGTTTTTGCTTCTTGTACACTTTTAGAAAGGCCTAACATACGATCAAATATTCCCTCATGGAGAATCGCCACGTCCAAAACGCGAACATCTTCTGGCGTATCATCGTCAAAGAGGTCCGAATCGCTTGTTCCCACATATCGAATCAGACAGGCTTCTTTTCCCGGCGAAAGGAGAATAAAACTCGGATGCTTCTCACCGGCTTGGGTGACCGCATCGCGAAAATCTTCCACGCTATCGCTTTCCAATATCTCAATTTGAAATTCCGACCGTTCAGAAATACGCGTCAGTATGGCATCAAAATCGAACCCCTCCAAATGATGGACCACACGATGGGTGCCAAAAACAGCCAAACCTGGGTCGCGAAAATTAACAAAGAAACCCAATGCAAATTCGTAGGGTGCGTTACTATTTTCCTCGACCGCATAATTGCGTCGATGTTGGCGATAGGCCAAGGCAGTTTCATATCGATGGTGTCCATCGGCGATGAGTACGGCCTCGTCTTTGAGAAAATTTTGCACTTTTTCGATCGCCTCGGGTGAACTCACTTTCCAAAGAACGTGACGAACGCCATCCTTAGTCTTCAGATCTGCAACCGGTTTTTGGGTCGATGCTAAAGCTTTGTCGACCTCGCCTTCTGGGTCATCATAAAGAAAGAAGACGGGCGAAAGATGGCACTCCGTCTCTTTCATCAAATTCAGACGATCGATCTTTGGGCCTTTTAATGTACGTTCGTGAGGAAGAACAATCCCCTCTTCATAGTCGGCCAAACGCAGGGTCGCAAAAAAACCTTTGCGTTTCATTTCCTCGCCGGATTCATTTTGGAAGGTCTGTTCGTGATAATAAATGCAAGGCTCTTTATCGAGTTCAAGAATGCCTTCGGCCAACCAATCCATCAAGGTCTGGCGGGCGCGGGTGTATCTGTTGTTTTCATGGGTATCGCTTTCTTGTTGAACCCCAAGATCGATACGGACAAAATTTTCGGGCGACTGCTCGTAGAAGGCGCGTTGTTGGTCAGCGTTGATAACGTCATAGGGAGGCGTAACAGCATCATCAATGGATACAGAATCGGAATAGCGAATTGCTCGAAAAGGTCGTATGTCAGCCATGATTTACCCTTATGGTTAAGGAGGCTTGTATAGCTTGAGGTTGGAAATGGTGCAATTCCCCCCTTGAAAAAACATGATATTGGGATATGCTTTCCCTCAATTCATCCGATTTTAGGAGGACCAATGAAGAAAATTTTAATGGCAACGCTTGTGCTATCTGTTGTTAGGTGTGGCGACATCGAATCAAAAAAATCTGGGAAGAAGGAAGTGCTCTCCGAGCCCATTTGCCCCATTAGCTGTACGAATCACACAGATTGTGCGGCCGATGAGCTCTGTGAAGAGGGGATCTGCACGGGCTTTTCGTGTCAGAACTCCGCCGATTGTGAAGCAATTGAGTTTTGTGACAGAGGCTCATGTTTGATTTCTTGCGATAAGAGCAGCGACTGTGAAGCCAACGAGGTGTGTTCTGAGGGCGGGTGCAGACACGCTGGCGGATGTAATCTGGAAAACTAAAAACCTGGTGTTTTTAAAGGAGATTGCTTTCGAAACATCGCAAGCTTGTCGACAAGTCTTTTCTTCTCAAAATCAAGGGATTCAACAACGGCCCGATTTAAGCCGGGGTGCCTCAAAACATGAGCGCTATAGGTTCGTGTTGGTGTAAAACCACGTTCGAATTTATGCTCACCTCCGGCGCCAGGTTCAAAGACCTGGATCCCTTTTTCTATGCACCATTCTATGGGCGTATACATGCATACCTCGAAATGGGTATAGTCAATATCTTTACTACATCCCCAGTAGCGTCCGTAAAGGCGTTCCTCGTCGTAAAGATTAAACGCTCCAGCATAGATTTCATCGTCAAGTAGGGCAAAGACGAAATGGAGCTGATCTTTGAGTTCACACCTCGCCATTTGAAAAAAAGTTTCGTTCAAATATTGCCGACCCCAATGAAATTTATTTACCGTGTCTAGATAGAAGGCAAAGATTTTAGAGCTATGCTCTTCGGTGATTTCATCGCCCAAAAGCACTTGGGTGCACACGCCTTGTTCTTTGAGTTTTCGTCGTTCCCTTCTTAGATTTGCCCGTCGTTTTGAGCGAAAGGCGGCCAAATAGGCGTCATAGGTTTCGTAGGGAGCGCCGCCAGGATCGATATTATACCAGTGGTATTGAATGCCCTCTCGAATAGGGATGGACGCTTTTTCCAGCGCTTCTAGATCTGGGGTTCTCAAGAAATTAAAGTGGACGGATGACAATCCCATTTGCACCATGACCTCCAACACGCCTTCAATGAGCGCGGCTTTGGTTTCCCAGTCGCCGACTTTGGTCAGCAGCCTTTCACCCGGAACAGGGCTGAAGGGAGAAGCGACGAGACCTTTAGGATAATAGGCAATACCGGCATTTTGAGCCGCATCGGCCCACGACCAATCGAAGACGAATTCCCCCGAAGAATTCAATTTCAGGAAAAAGGGAAGGGCGCCAAGGAAGGTTTGTTCTTCATCTCTGGCGACGATGTAAACGGGGATCCAACCAGTGTCCCCGCCTACGCATTTTGCGTCCTCAAGAATCCGTAAAAACGCATGAGAAACAAAAGGCGAACCTATAAAAGCGTCCCATTCTGAGGCAGGGATTTCTTTAATAGATTCGTGGGTACTAATGGTGATGGTCATAAAGAGAGGTTGCCACAGCCAGCGCTAGATTAAAAACAAAGTCGGCCGATCGAATGGAAAAAAGAACTTGGCGTGATGATGAGAAACAATAGGATGGATCCAAAAGATGTGGAAAGCACGATGATTGAGCCACAGAAGCCACAGGTGCGGCGGACCTTTGTGGCTTCGATGTACTAATTCCATGAAAATCGCGCGTTTTATTGCGGGTTGTGCGATTTATCGAATTGGTACGCGAGTTGCATTTTCATTGATGCACAGGAGAATCACATGAAATCATCAATTAAAAACAATACTTTAAAAGCCTCAATCGTTCTTATGTTTTTCTCTTTCGGATGCAACGATGCATTTGAAGACGATGTTAAAATGCAGAGCCAATCTTTTGATATCGCGGTCGCTGGAGCATGGACGCCATCGGCATCCTCGCTTGAAGCGAGCGCATCTTATCATCCAGAATACCACGGCGCTCCGAATTGGACCGGTTCCTGTCCAAATACCTTTTTTACGGATGAAGCAAAAAAATTGAAAGCCCATCTTGCATCAAGATTCCCCGGTGAGATCAGCGAGATTCAGGGCTACTCTTGTCGCAGCAATACGGCGAACCGAAGCAAGATGTCAGTTCATGGAACGGGCAGGGCGCTTGATCTCATGATTCCAACGGTTGACGGAAAGGTTGGAGGCCCAGCCGACAATACGGCCGGTGATAGAGTCGCAAATTATTTGGTAGAGAATGCTGAAGAATTGGGTGTGCAACTTATCATCTGGGACAGGTGGCAGTTTAGTCCTTATCGTTCAGCTCGAAGCCGCGCCTACCCGCGTGGTGATGATCACAACAACCACATTCATGTGGAAGTCTTGCCTGCGATGGCGTGTACAGGAAACATTGAAATTTCGATGGAATGGACGGCAAAAACCGATCTCGATCTTCACGTGATTCCACCCGGGGGTCGAGAGATTTCGCCCGATATTGGCGATAGATCTTCCTCGGCCGGCGGGCGTCTAGAACGAGATTCTTGTTACAAGGCCGTTTGTTATGAAAACGAAATGGATCACCGAGAAGTGGTTGCGTGGAAGAACGTGAGCGTTCCAGACGGGACCTATCGCGTGTGGGCAGAAAATTTCACAGGAAGCACCGAGGCACAATTTGAAATGAAATTCGTGTATCCTAACGGCGACCTTCGAACCTTCCCTGGTACAATTAGCGCGACAAAAGGCGGATCTTCAGAAATCTTCGAATTTGAACTTAGGGCCAACGATGTTGAATGCCCGCGGGGCGGCGGTGGCCAGGGGACCCAGGGTAAAGGGACGAACGGCGGCGGACAGAATGGCAACGTAGGACGAATCACTGGAGATATCGAACCTCCTCCGCTTGTGAATGCAAAAGTGGGTGGATGTTCGACCGGAAACAGCCTCGGCGCCCATCCTCTTCTCTTCCTCCTCGTCGGTTTATTTGGCCTCGGTCGAAGAAAAAAGAAGACCGTTAAAGCCTAAAAGAAAATCCAGAATAAAATGCATTGGATCCGTTTACAAAAATGGATCTTCTCCCTATTTTAGGGCTCGCGGGCCCTTTCACTGAAACAAAATATGAAAGGGGCCGAAACTGAGATGTGGACGAGGTGTTCACGTTATATAAAAGGAGAAGAAATGAGTTTAAACAAAGTGATGTTAATCGGAAATTTAGGGTCAGACCCAGAAGTGCGTTACACCCAAGGTGGTGCCGCCGTTGCCAATTTTAATATTGCGACCAACGAGAAATGGACCGACAAACAAGGTCAACCTCAGGAAAGAACCGAATGGCATAAAATTGTAGTTTGGGGTCGTGTTGCTGAAAACTGCGGAAAATACCTCTCGAAAGGTCGCCAGGTTTATATCGAAGGAAGTATTCAGACGCGCGATTGGGAAGATAAGGACGGCAACAAACGCTACACAACTGAAATTAACGCACGAAACGTTCAGTTTCTTTCTTCCGGCGGAAACGCAGGAGTCGGTTCTGGCGGCGGCGCTCCCCAACGTGGACCGGGACCGGCGCAGAATCAAGCACCCGCTAACAACGGTGGCCAGTCCAGTTCAAAATTTGACCAATCCTTCACGGACGACGATATTCCATTCTGATCAGGTTTTCGTCAGGGTAAGTACGGTGGGCGAGTTCTTCGAGCACCGTTTTTTTATGCCCAGCCAGAACCAAATTTGGCGCGATTTCAACAAGTGGAATGAGGACAAAAGAGCGTTCTAAAACGCCAGGATGGGGAAGACATAAAAGAACTTCATCAGAACATTGGGTTCCAAAATTCAATATATCAATATCTAAAGTTCGAGGGCCATTTTTTATCGTACGTTTTCGACCCAGCCTATCCTCGATATCTTGAATAAGGGTTAAAAGATGAGCCGACGATAATGTGCATTCTATTTCAACGCAGCTATTAATAAAGCGATTCTGGTCCTTCAAAAAATAAGGATCGCTTTCGTAAAGCCCCGATATTTTCGTTATACACACCCCTTCGGCCTCCCCAATGGCGTCGATTCCCTTAAGAATTGTCTCAATACGATTTCCTTGGTTGGAACCCAGGCCTAAATAGGCTAAAACTGGGGATGATGACTTATTTTCGTACATATATAATTCTCGTGCTTTCTTTAGTGAGCGGATGCAATATTTCATCCCAACCCGAAGAAAGGACTACCGTAAATTTCTCTATTTTTGAATCAACGAAAGCCAAACCGATCAAAATTAAGGATAAGAAACCTCTTTTCTCCAAAGAGAAATCGGAACAATTTTCTTCCATTATGGATGGTTTTACCAAAAACGCATCTAAGCGTTTCGGCGATCCTGAATTAGCAAAGCACATTGATCGTATTG
>JALSKP010000684.1 GCA_026988815.1 Myxococcales bacterium
CGGGTCGCTACCTTGAACTCACCAAACTTTACGAAGATGAATACGAAAAAGAAGGACTAAAAGCGAAAATGGTCGGACACCTTGTTTTTGCCTATATTCGTTTAGGGCAGGATAAGGCGGCACGCGATCTCATGGATAAGATCGGATCCGAAGGTCCAAAAGATGCCGACTATTATTTCTTGGAGGGAAGCTTCTGGATGCGCCAAGCTCGAACGATTCCCAATCTTACAAAGGCGCTAAACGCGTGGAAAAAAGTACTGGAACTCAAACCCGATTATATTGGTTTTGAGGGCATTGATAAAAGAAATATTCAGTCCATTATCGATCGCCTTCAACAGGTTGTTCCCGAAGACGCCACGGCCAAAGACCCTAAGGCCGAGAAAGTCGACGAAGGAAAAGATGCGCCTGAAACAGCACCAAAGGTAGAAAAAGAAACGCCCCCAGTTGCTGAAAAAACCACCATTGAGAAGAAGGAAGAGGAACCCAAGGTCGAGAAAGTCGATGTGGAAAAAATCGAGGGTGGGATCGAAAAGGCAGTCCAGAAAGCCGAGCCTATCAAAGCCCCTCAACGTAGTCCTGAAGACGAATATAAGATCAATATCGCCATGGCCGAGATCGCTGTTTCGGAAGGAAAGTTTGATAAGGCGGACCGGTATTACGCGGCCGCCAAGGCTCTTAAACCAGATGGTTTCGAAGCTGAATTCGGACCCTTGCGTGCGAAATGGCGCTTTGAACCGGCGCGAAATAAAATTGCAGTGTCGGTCCGAAAGCTCGCAAAGAAGAAGTTAAATGCTAAACAGACCTACCAAGTAGCGCTTTTCGTATATTCGAATATGGGCGTTAAAAAACTCGCGCGAAATCTCTTCGAATCCGTGAAAAGCCAAGACCCTCTTTTCGCTGAAAAGGTGGGACTCGATCGTCTCTTAGAGAAGGTTAAGTAATGGATTTCGATGCGATACTTGGTAAACTTCGAGACTATTCTGGGGAAAAGATTTCCGTGCGCCAACTCGAAGATTCTATTGCCGACGAACGCTTGATCCAACGCACCCAAATTCGACAACTGGATACTTTTCGAGGCAGCCATGATGAGATCCAATCTTCGTTAAAAATTGAACTGAATCGTTTCAAAGCGCTCTCAAAAGATCTTCAAGGTGGAGGCGAAACGCACGCTAGTTTTTGGTCTTTTTTACCTTGGTCAAAAGCGCCCGAAAATTCACGAAGGTCCGTCGAAGACACCCTTCGCCGACAATTCGAGACGTCGATGTTTAGAATGCGTGAAGCCGCCGATTTTGCAGATAGACTTGAAGCCGCTCGGGCAGATCTCTATGACGAACTCGATCGTTTGAATCAAAAAATTATCGATTCCTCGGCTAACGAAGAAAGCGCCGCGGAATACGTTTTCGAATTACGAGAATTAGAAAACGCCCTAGATTTAGAATTGGAGATGCGCGATCCCACGTCCACCGAGAGCCGCACTCTTCAGGCCAAACGCGACCGTACGCGTCGTCTCTTGGCCGAACATACAATGAAGTTTCGCCTCTATAATACCGCCGAAGATCGACTCGTGAAGTTACGAGAAAATACCCGGCAATTGGTGGATATGATTGGTCATCTTCAATCCGACATTACCCGCTACGTGACCGCGGCAAGCGAAAAGCTGGATCTTGTATCGGGACAAATTCAAGCCATCGGAGCCGCCGCCGACGCAGCTTCGGTGATGTTGGAACTCCGCGAGTCTTTGCAGGTCATGACCGAATCGATGAATCATGCCACACGTTTTGTCGTAGAAACCCAGCAATACTTTCGAGACAATGTCGATACGATGATCGGTGAACTTAATCTCTACGATGAAGAAACAGAAGTCGCTTTGGAGTTTGCAAGCGCGCATAATGCCGCGCTTGATGATTTGGATGTCGATGCAGTGCTCGAAGATTTTCATAAGGACGAAATGTTAGCAGCCAAAATTGATGCCCTCGTTCCAATAGAAAAATGAACGATATTCGACGCCTTTCAAACCAAGAAGCAACCCTCTATTGCGAAAATCTATCGGCTGCAATTCGCGCCGCACGTTTAAATCAGTCCTTTCCTAAATCGCGCCTACTTTGCGCGAGCATCAACGCGATGGGGCCCGATTTTCACCATGGGTTTCGAGATGATTTAAAAGTAGATGGCTACTCTGGTTTACCCGTATATTCAGAATGGACCCTTCTTCAGGCCGACCAACAGATCGCCATTCAAAGTCTACATAAAATGAAATCCCTCGCCGAGCTTTGTGAAAAAGCGAAGACCCACGAGAATGAGATTTTCACCAGACAATGGATAAAGAGAAAGTACTACGAGAATTTAAAGGGCGCTCAATTTTCACCGATAAGCCAAACCAGCGCTAGCCTAAGAGGGAAGCGTGGGGCGACTACCGCCTTTTCCGTCGTGCTCGACAAGTTGGATGTCAACAGCCTCTTCTTGCGCTATTCCATAGACCTGGTGCAAAACGCGAACGCTCAAGCTCTGCAACTTAGTACAGATGAGGTCGCCCTTCAGTCCGAAGCTCTTAAAAGTCTTGTCTATCGTTTTGCTTCTTTGGATGCCAAATATACATTCATTACCCTGGGTGCTATTGCTGGCCTAAGGGTTGAGAAAGTAACCAAGGGTACTATCGGCCCCGTCTTTTTTCCTGGCGGAAAAGATATTCCAGATTGGTTGACAGGGTTCGTAAATACAAAAGGAATGGTTGCAAGTTTCGGTGTAGAAATCGCAGCAACGAATATCGTGGAAAGCTCATCCAACGATCCGCTCTTTCCTGAACATCCGAATAGGATTTCCGGAGATGTAAACTTAGATAGTAAATTTAGTTTTTTCCGCGATCGAAAATTTGCCGTCGAAAAGAAAAATGTTAGGGCTCTCAGATCGATACTAGAAGTGAAGGGATACAAATCCATTGTCTACGGATTTTAGTGGTTGAGCGCGTCGGCGATCCATAATCTTGCTTTTCGTTGGGTTTTTGCAGGGATAGAATGCTGACCCTCAAAGATTTCAAAATGCACTTTAGCTCCACTCGCCTTGAGTTCACTTACCGCGTTTTGAATCGGCCCAAAGGCGACAACCTTGTCTTGCCTCCCATGAGAAATCCACAGCGGAACCTTAACTTTTCCAGCTTTAAAGGTCGCTGGCGAAAAGGCTATCGCGCCTTGGATGAGACCGGGGTCGGCTCGTTTTGCAACCTCGATTGCCATTCTCGCGCCTTGGCTAAAACCGGCAAGGTAGAGGGGGGCTCGCTTTGTTTTATCATTACCCGAGCCTTGCTCAAAAGCCGTTCGGGGCAGACCTTTGATGGTTTGAATAACGCGTCGGGCATGCATGTTTACAACGTCTTCCTTTGCGCTTCCTTGAGGACCGAACCAAGCGTAACGATCCCGACCAAGGTCAATCGGCGCTCGCATACTTACCACAAAAAAACGTTCGTTGAGCGATTTACTAAATACCAAAGGCCCGCGTTCGTTATCACCGTATCCGTGCATGTAAACCAAAATGGGTTGCGGCGATTCTTCAATTTTTGCGAGCTCCTCCAAGTAGATAAGATCCTTGATTTTATCTGTTGTCGGGCGAGTGTTCAAATTAGCCGTGGTTGAACGGCGCGTTTTCAACTCTGCCCTCGTTGTGGGATTTGTAGGGGGTGGCTTTGTGCCTCGCCGCGAGGGTTGTTCGCACCCCAATAGGGAAAAAAGAAGGAAAGCCAGAAGTGTAAATTTCATTGTTCTTCCATAGCACGGGAGTCGCATAATGTTAACTTCTCTTAGCACTAGGTTTAGTGATTATTAAATGTGGCAATTCGGCTCGTTGCCGATGAAACCATCGAAAACGTATGGCATCAATTACAGCGCGATATTGGTTTAGGTAAGATTCGGACAAAAGCAGACTTAGACGCTAAAAGAGAAAAGGTTATGGAGCGTCGCCGCGCAGTGCTAAAGGTGAATAAAGTGCCGGTAATTAAAAAACTCAACAAATTGGGAATCAAATTCAAAGCTATGGAAAATTTGAATTTGATCAACGCCCAGATTCCTACTGACGATCTAAAGAAGGTTGAATTGATACCGGAGGTGCACTCCATGCGAACACTAGATCGAAAAAGTTCCGACGCAAACGCCGAAGCGTGCCCGATGCCGATCTCCTGGTTTAACAGCAGAATTTCAGGAACAGAAATCTTGCAAGGAACTCAAATTAAGCAGTTTCTTTGCGAAAATTACGATGCGCAACCCTCTTCGGGGGCATACAGGGTCGCAAAGGGGAGTGTTAGAAATTTCGTGTCAGTCCGGTAGGATTATTTATTACCGAGGACAGACAAATGAACGAAGAATTTAATTTTGAAGATACAGTAAAGGCCCTTATGGAAGGCAAAAAATGAAGGGTAAAGATGGTGTTCTAGCACCTTTGGTCAAGCAGTTGGTCGAAGCGGCGCTTGAAGCGGAGATAGAATCTCACATTGCCAACGATGTTCTGAGCGGAAACGAAAACCGTCGAAATGGTTACAATAAAAAGCGAATAAAGAGCATGGGAGGGGGCTTTGAATTGGAGACGCCACGTGATCGCGAGTCCACATTTGAACCTCAAATCGTGAAAAAACATCAAATGCATATGAGTGACGAAATCGAAGAGAAGGTTTTATCGATGTACGGTTTGGGGTTGAGCTATCGAGATATTAGTAAACATGTAGAGGAAATATACGCGGTCAATATTTCCACAGCGACGATAAGTGCGGTCAGGTTTGATCGGGCTCATCTATATTTTTCGTGGATCCCTCGGATTTGATCCACGTGTGATGGAAGAAAAAAAGCGGGTCTTTGGGACTGGATTCCGAACAAAAGGGATTTCCCACGTATTCTAAAAATTGGTTTTTTTGATT
>JALSKP010000685.1 GCA_026988815.1 Myxococcales bacterium
TTTTTTCGCTTGAAAAATTTCTTCCAATTTTGAGGCGATTTCACCTGCATCGGAATAGAGAACCTTATAAACGAAAACCTTATCGGCTGAATCTCCTTTATCAAGTTTAAAAATGAGCTTCTGGATCCGTTTCAGATTGGCCGAATTTTCGTTGATAATGAGGCTTGAACCGTAAGGGATAACGGTGGCATCGGTCGTGAGAAATTTTTGGATGACATTCTGAATTTCATCCACGCTTGAGCTTTCAATAGGGATAATTGCTGTCACCATGCGCGCTTCGTTAGGTAAACGTTCGTGCTCGCCATAGGTACGCATCGGTTCTTTAATCGCTGATTTTGATTCAACGATTTTCAAGAACTTTCCGAAAGGTACAACCGTGAGCCCGTTCATCTGAAGGGCGGCAAGAAAGGCCCGATAGGCTTCGTTAAAAGGAACGGCTTTAGGCGAAATGATCGTAATCGTCTTACTCGTATTTATCGTATCGGCGATAATGAAATTCTTATCCATGATACTTGAGAAAAACTTTACAACTTCGTCCAATTGCGCCTTGGAAAAATCAAGCTGGACCGTTTGATTTCTTGGGGTGCGTTTGGGGCGGTGGTTGGGATCAAAATTCGGAGAAAGATTATATTTCTTTCTTGGATCTACCTTCTCACTGCTTTCTTTCTTTTCCGATTTCTCCTTCTTTTCTTCCTGCGCTTGAGCACTGAAAGGGAGGAGAAAAGTCACCATCATTGCACAACTTAAGATGCGTAGAATGTGGGTGTTGGTCTTTCGTTTTGTCGCAACGCCTTGAGGGCTCACGGTGCAACTCCCTAGGAGTTTGTGGAGGGACTTCATTATTTATTTACCTTATATTTTAGGACCTTAGTGCCGCCTTTTCTTTCGATTTGTATCGAGGCGCTCTTTTTTCCTTTTAATTTTTTTAACAATTCAAGCGCATGGGCTTGGTTTTGAATTTTTGTACCGTTGATCTTTTGGACAACGTCATTGCTTTTAATACCGATTTGATCGAACACACTGCCTGACCGAATGCCCATCATTTTAATGCCATTTCGTTTCACGCCCGCTGCGTCGTAGTTCGGTGCAATCGAGGCCTGGCTTGCTAATTTTTTAGTATCAGAAAGCTGGTCTAAAAAGCCTTCATCAAGTTCGTAATCAGTGGGTGAAATTTTTCGTACACCTTTTTTGGAGTTTGATGTGGAGGCTTTTTGGGGAATGGATGGCCGCAGATCTGGGTAGCTCGTTGGCTTAAGATCCATTGCAGCTTTAGAAAGTCCGGAGGCACGTGCAGCTGCAATCCTAGGGTTTCCGCCAATGCTATTTTCGAGTTTAAGGTATTCCAATCGCCCGTTGCGTTTAAAAATAACGCGGTCCCGTCGGATTTCGACGATTTGGGCCTCAAGAATCGTCTCCCCTATCCCAATAACGTAGGTTTGTTCTCCAGCCACAATAAGCGCCGTTGAATACTCCGCATCTCCGGCAACCATGACACCGAGCAATTTCGCGCTTAAATCGGATTTCACAGGAATGGAAGAGTTTTCGCCCGAGAGATCTGTCTGGACGACACAGGTACCATCTTGGCAGGTCTCACCGATTGCACAGCCATCGGGACATTCTTTCACGGCTGAGGCAACGGCGTCTTCGGCTAAACATCCAAAAAGGCAACGCTTTTTTATAGGTGAGGAAAAATTTTTCAAACGAGAAGATATCTTTTTATTTTTGCTTTTCTTGGATTTTGTAAGCGAAATTTCTGGCACGGTGAGAGGAGCGAGGTAAATCGCCAACACACGATTGATTCCGACAGCCAAAAGAATCGCGATTAATCCAATAATGAGGAATTTCAGAATCCAAGTATATTTTTGAAAATTGAACTGCACGTTAACTCGACAATAGAGGACTTCATAGCTATCGCGACGCAAGAAACGATCCATCTCGTCTCAAACCATCCCAATCGAAGTAATTCAACAACTTAGGGAGATAGGCATTTATTCTCTTTTAACGAATTTTGACAATTTGTCAGCATAATTCCTTGTTATTCAGGAAGGGATGACAAATTGTCAAAACGAAGGTTCAATCCACCATTTATTAATTGAATAATAAGCTCGACGTTTCACAAAGATGCCAGTAGGGTACGGCTCGCTGTTTTAGCCTTCTGAATTTTCGAAGAAGGCAAACGTGGAGGATAAGAAGTGGATTTTTTAGAAATTTTAGCAAAAGCTGAGCGTCTCGGTGGTACTGCTCGTAAAGAAGCACTCACGAAAGCAATTATTAGCGCAAGAGACCATGGATGCAAAATCACACCCGGTGGCGGAAAAGCTGGCGGTGTGAATGTTCGTTACGGATCTTTGAAATATTCTGTGATGGATATCAATACCAAAGGTGAAGTGTTCATTCACATCAAACATCATCCGAGTAAGAAAATTACCGATGAGCAACGCGAAGAAGCCAACGATTTCATAGCTGAATTAGAAGGCCTTGAAATTAAAAACGGCCCTATCAACCATTATGGTCAATGCGCCATTCCTGTTGAAGATATCCCGATCGAATCTCTGGAATCCTTCCTCACATGGGCTATCGATACGATTCGTGTTCGATACTATGATCCTCACTTGAGCGGCGAACAAAATAAATAATTTATTGCTGCCTCGCCTTAATCTAAGGTCGCAATATGAACGATTGGATCTCCCTGATTCAGTAAAGGTTTGGTTGCGTGAGAAATCACTAACCCGCTGGTGGGGGCATCAACGCGAAAAACACGATCGCCATACGCGTCTCCAATGACGCCAATTTTTTGGTTCTTTTGGACAAAATCCCCGGTTTTAACATTGAGTCTCAACAGACCCGAACGTTTGGCTCGCACCCATTTTGTGGATGAGGAAATGAGAAGATCTTCAGTTGTCGACACCGGCGCTTTACTTAACATTTGCAGAGAACGTAAAACCCGCAAAACACCGACTTTCCCGATTTCGATGGAGGCCGAATCCATCCTATCAGCCTCGCCGGCTTCATATAAAACCACGGGTACGCCAAGTTTATTGGCAGCATGACGCAGAGAACGTGTGGGCGGATTTCCGTTGATGAAAATCGGCGCTGAGAAAGCCCGAGCCAAACTACTCATAAAAGGATCAGAAATATCACCTCGTAATTGAGGCAGATTATAGCGTCCCTTAGAAGCGGTATGGAGATCGATCCCTAAATCACATTTTTTGACAATCTCATTGATAAAAGTATTGGCTAAGCGAGATGCCATCGAGCCTCGTTTGGAACCAGGAAAGCTTCGATTGAGATCTCGACGATCGGGCAGGTAACGAATTTCCTGGTTAAAACCATAAACATTAACCACAGGGACAATAATAACGGTTCCTTTCAAAATCGCAGGTTTTAGTTTACGCGAAACTTGGCGAGAAATTTCCACACCGTTGAGTTCATCCCCATGGACGGCGCCAGAGATCCAAACAACCGGACCCGCTTCATTGCCTCTTATAACTTCAGCTCTCATATGGATCTGGGTTTTCGTGGGAAGCTCACCGATCAGAATTTCTACCGATACCTGCTCCCCCATTTGAATGGTCGTACCCGCAATATTAATAAGGTCTTTGTGTTTTTCGAACTTCAGGAGAACTCCAGATTAGATTGCCCCAAAACAAGACTCGGAGTTGCCCGAAGCACGAATGGAGTGTAGAACGTGGGAGCAAGATAAACCTAATCCCTTTCAGATGGAAGTTATAAAGTGGATGATCAACAAATTGATATCTTAGTCGACGCAATCACGGCAAAAGTAAAGGCGAGGCTGTTTAGTGGCGACCTTCCAGGCATGGGCGTTGGAAAGGTCCGTCCCGATGGAAGAAAAATGCACGCACCAGCATGTTCCTCCTGTGAACTTCCTGTTGAAGGTTGCTTGAGTTGTGGATTAAATCCGATGTCATTATCTAGGGCGCAAGCGCCTGTTAAAACAATGCCCTCGGCGAAAGAAACGGCGCGTTATATCGATCATACCCTTCTCAAACCTGATGCAGATCGTGAGCTCATTGAAAAGCTTTGTAGCGAAGCGCGTCAGCATAACTTCTTTTCGGTGTGTGTGAATTCCTCAAACGTTCGACTCGCGGCCTCCTTTCTCGCAGGATCAGGTGTCAAAGTCTGCGCTGTGGTTGGATTTCCCTTGGGTGCAGGTACCCCGGCTGCAAAAGCCTTTGAAGCCAGGGAAGCGGTTCGGTGCGGTGCCGATGAAATCGATATGGTGATGAATCTTGGTGCGATGCGTTCTAAAGATTATAGCCTCGTTCAAGAAGATATTTCTAAGGTGGTCAAAGCTGTTCCAGGTAAAATTCTAAAAGTGATTTTAGAAACAGGGATGCTTACCCACGAAGAAAAAATCATCGCATGTTCTCTTTCCAAAGTTGCAAAAGCCTCTTTCGTTAAAACATCCACAGGCTTTGGTCCTGGTGGAGCAACCGTTGAAGATATTACATTAATGCGTCAAATCGTGGGTCCCGATATCGGTGTAAAAGCATCCGGTGGGGTTCGCTCCTATGAAGATGCAAAGGCAATGATGAAGGCTGGCGCGAATCGACTCGGATGCTCATCGTCCGTGGCAATCGTAAGCGGTGAACAAGGTAAAAGCGGTTACTAATTCCAAATAGGGTAAACAATGGCAACCAGAAATTTCGCAACTTATTTTTGGTCGAAATTTGATTCTTATAAAGACCAAGACGCCTTCGTTTTCTTCGAAGAAGACGAGTTAAAATCCGAAAATTATTGGACATGGACAAGAAGAGTACGCGCCCTCGCGGTTGGATTTCTTGACCGCGGTTTTCAAGTTCAAGATCGCGTCGCAATCTTATGCCAAGATCGCGCTTCCTTTTTTG
>JALSKP010000686.1 GCA_026988815.1 Myxococcales bacterium
TTTTGATATCGCCTTTGCAACCTGGCTCATCGGGGGTTGCGTTGTGCCAATTCCCTCAGGAAGAGATCGCGCTAAGACGCTGAAGCGACTCGCAAGAGCTGGCGTTTCAGCCGTTATTCTCGACGATTTTTCAGCCTACAAAGACCTTATAGGAGAGAGCCAAAAAATCCCTTCATTGGATTGGATCGTCTTGGAAAAGGACCCTCCAGAACCCCTTGTTTCTATCGCTTCGATTATCGAGAAAGGAAAATTTAGGGCATTGCGAGGCGACCTAGACAAGCTTGCCAAGCGCACCTTTGAGACCCAAGGACATTTTCCTGCGCTCATTCTAAATACATTCGATGATAGTGTTTTCGCCTCCTATTTTTCCAACACCAAATTAGTAACCATGATGGACTACTTGGAGAAAACAATCGCCTGGCAGGATGAACGTATCGCCCTACAGATTGACCTCGCCTGGTTCTACGGATTGCTACTGGGAACCCATGCTCTCATTCATGGTAACACACTTATTGGCGGGAAAAAGGCCAGCGAGATTTCTCGACATTTGGACAAAAATGAACCGACTATCATCGTCGCCGGCGAGTCCTATTTGGGATCGATTGCCCAAGGATGGCGTTCTCAGGTAGAGCCCAATAGTACCGTCGGATTGGGGAGTGGGAAATACGTGTCTCAAGCATCTGGATGGATTAAGTCGATCGGAAGTTCGGTCGTTGCTGCAAAAATGGGTAAGGAGGTCTCCAGAGATTTTGGTAAACAGGTCAAGCAAATTTACGTCGTCGATTCTCCTGTTCCGACACCGATACGCGACGTTCTTTCGACCGTAAAAATTGATGTATTGTCGATGTGGGGTCGTCCCGAAATTGGGATCAGCCATATTGAAACGTCGCCCATCGAGAATTCACTTGGCAGGCCAGTTTACGGTTATGCCTGCAAAAGTGTGGGAACAAAATCGGAAGGGGTGGGGGAAATTGCAATCCGTAGCGACGCTGTTCAAAGTGGATATTGGGGAAAGGAGGGCATCGCCGAGATGGGGAAGACGTGGATTAAATTTCCGATTGAAGGCAGAATTATCTCTGGCGATCTTTTCCTAGGTTTTGCAAACTCAGATCCGAGTCTCGACGAAGAAGAATAGGTGAGAACGAACTTCGAGCATATTCTCGAACGTGGAAGAAAAAGCGACGTTGTGCTCTACATCCAATCTACGCCAGGATGTTTTGAAGAAGCGATGGAACTCGCACTTTCGGACGCCGAACCTTTTTGTTGGCGGGCGGCATTGATGATTAAAAATTGCATGAAAAAAAATGATCCAAGGGTTGAGGACTATTTGTTTGAGATTGTAAATCTCCTGCCAGAAAAGAAAGATGGCCATCAACGTGAGTTGATTAAAATTCTTTTGCATATGTCCCTCGATGATGAAGAAGAAAATGTGGTTTACGATTTTTGCCTTAAGGCGTGGAAAAATGCTGACCACCAACCCTCACTTCGACATATTTCCCTACGTTTCATTCTTGATGTGGCAAAAAAAAGAGGCGACAGGCGAGAAGAAATTCTAGAACTCTCGGCGCCCCAATATCTGAATACGCTAAGTCAGGGGGTGGAGCGTTCTGTGAAAAAGTGGTTCGACAAATTTTAGGGAAATAGTAAACTTAAAGATTAAACTAAGAACGGGGATGGAATTGCTCATGCATTTTCTTCAAATGGGCTTTAGCAACATGGGTGTAAATCTGGGTTGTTGAGATGTCGGAATGTCCCAAAAGCGCCTGTACGATTCTCAGATCCGCACCGTGGGTAAGTAAATGGGTGGCAAAGCTATGCCGCAATTTATGGGGCGAGAGGTCCTCATTTATCCCGGCATGTTTTGCATACTTTTTTACGATCTTCCAAAAACCTTGGCGTGTCATCGGGCCACCTCTACGGGTTACAAAGAGAAAAGGCGTACATCCTGGTCCGCCTTTCTTTTTGAGTAAAATGCCACGACCGGATTCCAGGTAGGTTTCGATTGCGCTCAAGGCTTCCTCACCGATGGGGACCATACGTTGTTTGTCTCCCTTTCCCAAAACACGACAAATGCCCGACCGAAGATCGAGCGAACGTTGCCTCAACGTGACGAGTTCGGTGACGCGTAAACCAGAGGCATACATGAGTTCTAACATCGCGCGATCACGCAAACCCTCGGGCGTTATAATAGGAGGCGAGTTTAGTAAATCAACGATTTGAGTTTCGTTGTAAACGATGGGTATTTTTTGTCCGAATTTCGGGGGGTCGACGGGATCTGTGGGGTCACGTTCGGTGATCTCCAAACGCCGAAGAAATTTATAGAGCCCCTTTATCGCCGAAACCTTTCTAGCAATCGAGCGCGACGCGAGTCCCTTTTTACTCAATGCGCTAACAAAAGCAGAGATATGGTGGTCTTGTACCTCATCGACTTTTTTGACGTCATCGAAGACAGCTTTTAGCTCCTCTAAGAACTGGCGCAGGTCACGCGAATAAGCGTCTAAGGTATTTGAACTCAAATTTCTTTCGATCTTCAAGTGGGAGATATAGGAATCTATGGCATCGTCTAGGAGCATATTCTATTTGACCACGAAATATCATTGGGGGCAAAAAAAAGAGCGTGTTCTATGTGAGGCGTTTTTAACGCTTACCATCCTAACGCAGGTATTTCTTTATTCGGAAAGGAAATGACACATTTACGGAATCGCGAAAAAGATACTCGTTCCGATATATAGGCACGAGAAATTACTTTGGAGTATGGTCTTCGACGACGCATTTGAGGGTCGCCATCCAACTCGGTGAGGTGCGACTAGATTTTCACCAAGGATATGCTCATTCTTGATTTTTAGTCGTACGTTGGGGCAAAGTGTGAGCATTTTTGGTATACGTGTTTACGATTTAGAGAAATCGGATTGGATATTAAGCGAATGTCTGGCCACAGCATTTGCGATACTGTACCTAGGTCAGTTATCTGCTTAGCAAGGACGGCTGAGGTATCTGTTTTTTGGGGGTTGATACACGCGTTGTTTAATCAAAAAACGAACAGCTCTGGGGCAAAAACAATTATAAAAAGGAGAAATTTCAGTATCAAGCATAAGTTGCTACAAGAGAAAAAAGGAGAAATACGAGTACCAGCCTACGTATTGGATTGAGACTTGTGCCTTTTGATGTTCTGAATCTCTTTTGATTTCGATAACATCTTTTTGAGTATCATTTTTGCTGATCCACACACTGCACATCGCGGAGTGGGCGCTGCTTTGATTGTAAATCCTCGCCGTACCCCCTCTTGAAATCTTAATCCAACATCTCATGATTTCCGCCCCCATTTAAAAGGAGAAAAAATGGAAACGAAGATCGTAGCGATTCAAGAAAAAATAAAAACAAGGCCGTCGCGGTTTTATTCGCCTGAACTTAAAAAAGAAATTCTAGAAATTTGCGAACAGCTGCATGAGCAAGGTTGGACTCGAAAACAAGTTCAAAATGTGTTGGGCGTTGGATATCAAAGTATCGAGGGCCTGGGTCATCCCTTGCAGGTGCTGCAGAAGTATAGTGTGTTTTCAATGTTGGTTTTCGAATTTATCATCCCTGTTTATTTTGCGGCGAGGCGAGGCACAAGGCCACGCCCTACGATTTTTACGGCGAGGCACAAGGCCACGCCCTACGATTTTTACGGCGAGGCACAAGGCCACGCCCTACGATTTTTTACGGCGAGACACAAGGCCACGCCTCGCTTAGGCGACCTGTCAGATGAAGCCGTGCGGGACGTCGGAATGAGGCTAGATCTATCGCAATGACGGCATGCTCGTCGAAATCCTTTCCATCGATTCCTTCTCTTTTTAGTCCAATTTTGAGAAATTGAATGAAAATTCATTTTCTAGCCGTCTCCCATAGCAATCCTACTCAGAATAAAGTAGATCCACCTCACTTCGAATTTCTTTTAAAGAAGGTTGACCTTATGGCTATTAAAAATATTCGCAAAGCCGCCGTCATTGGTGGTGGTGTAATGGGGCGAGGAATCGCTGCCCAGTTGGCAAACGCTGGGATTCCCTCCGTTCTTCTCGATATTATCCCGCCTAAACCAGGCGAAAATGACGACGTAAATGATCCTGTTTTTCGTAATCGATTTGCAGTTTCGGCGGTTGAAAAATTCAAAAAAGACCGACCTGCGCTTATCTACTCAAAGCTCGATATTGAAAAAATCACACCCGGAAATACCAGCGATCATATGGAATGGTTGGCCGATGTGGATTGGATTGTGGAAGCGGTTCCTGAGGTCATGTCGATCAAACAAGCCACCTTTGCGGCGATCGAAAAGCATGCCCATCCGAATGCAATTATTTGCTCAAATACGTCTGGCTTGTCGATTGAGGCGATGCTTGAGGGACGCTCCGACGCCTTCAAAAAACGTTTTGCAGTAACGCACTTTTTCAATCCTGTGCGTTACATGAAACTGTTAGAAATCGTACCTGCCAAAGATACCGATCCAGAAATTCTGGATGCCCTTGTTGAATTCGGGAGAGATGTTCTCGGAAAAGGAATCGTGTTCGGAAAGGACACCACCAACTTTATCGCCAATAGAATTGGTGTTCATGGGATGATGACGACGATGCATCTCATGGGAAAATATGAGCTTGGCGTGGAAGCCGTCGACGCGATTTTCGCCAAACCGATGGGACGTCCAAAGTCAGCTGTGTTTAGAACCGCTGATGTTGTGGGACTGGATACCTTCGTTCACGTATCTCAAAACTGCTATGACACTTTATTAGATGATGAAGAGCGCGAGATCTTCAAGATTCCCGAGATCATGACCAAGCTTGTTGAAAAGGGTTGGACAGGCTCAAAAGCTAAACAAGGATTCTATAAAAAAGAAGGGCGAGAGATAAAAGTTCTCAACCTCAATACCCTTGAGTATGAACCCAAAACCAATCCTAAATTTTCGAGCCTTTCTGGACGCGGAAAACCCGGCGCTAGAATCAAGTCGGTGCTCACTGGAGACGATAAAGCGGCTAAGTTTGCGCTCGAAGTTTCTCTTCGCTCGATGGCTTATTCGGCACGTCGTCTCGGAGAAATCGCAGATGATATCGTCAATATTGATCGTGGTATGCGTTGGGGGTTCAACTGGGATCTTGGTCCCTTTGAAACCTGGGACGCGGTTGGTGTGAAATGGGGGTATGACAAAATGAAAGAAGCTGGAATTGATGTTCCAGCTTGGGTTGGTGAAATGGTTGAGAAAGGAAATACGTCCTTCTATAAATGGGAAGGCGACAAGTATTTTTACTACGATTATCGCGAACATACCTACGTAGAACTCGCCGCGGATCCAAAAGAAATCAATTTCACGATTCTCAAACAAGGTAATTCTAAAGTTCAAGGGAACGATGGAACAACCCTTCACGATATTGGTGATGGCGTAGCGCTCCTTGAAGTGCACACTAAAATGAACTCCATCGGCCCCGATGTTATGCAGGGTATGCACGATGCGATTGATGAAGTTGAAAAGAATTTCGACGGATTGGTTATCGCCAACGGCTCGGATAATTTCTCAGTCGGCGCGAATCTTATGCTTGTCATGATGGCAGTTTGGGAAACCGATGACGGCGAAAAATGGACGATAAAAGACGGAAGTCTGGACGAGGTCGACAAAATGTTGAAGACCTTCCAGGATGCCAATCAACGCATGCGTTACAGTCCAAAGCCTGTTGTTTCGGTTCCAACTGGAATGACCTTTGGAGGTGGCGCTGAGCTTGCGATGGGCGCAAACGCGATTCAAGCCGCTGGTGAACTTTACATGGGATTGGTTGAAGTTGGTGTGGGATTGATTCCCGCTGGCGGCGGCTGTCTCCAAGTGATGCGAAATCACTTCGGATTACAGGCCACCAATCGCGACATGGATCCGATGAAAATTCTTC
>JALSKP010000687.1 GCA_026988815.1 Myxococcales bacterium
GGTTGTGATGAGGTTATCTTCACAGGCGGTGTCGTTTTGGGTGCATAAGTCGGTACAATCGTTGGGTTTACAGAGGCCGTCTTCGGCGTCGCAGATGGATCCAGCTTGGCAGGCGATTGGATCGCCAAATTCAAAGCATCCGTTGCCGTCGTGATCGGCACAGGTTTCGACTTTGCCGGAGGCATCGCATTTGGTTTTGGGCGGATCGCATTTATTGTTGCAATTTTTTTCTTTAGGGACGCAATCACTATCTTCGCAAATTTCGTTGTCGAGGCATTTGTTGGTGACGAATTGTGTTCCATCAACACAGGTTTGAAGGGTTTGGGCGTCTTTACAATTGCGCTCGCCTCTGACGCAGACTTGGGGGTCAGTCCCGTTGTTGGAGTCCCCGTTATTTTGGATGGGATCGTCGGTACAGGCACTTATCCAAAAGCAGGTGATAAAGAGAAGAAGTGATTTAATCATCGAGGAATCCGAAGTTTAGTTGGGCGTAGTATCTCGTTGAAAAGAGAGACTCGCCATTGTGGCTGCTTACTACCCTAAAGAAGGGAAAAAAAAAATAAAACAAATTCGTAAAATCATTCTAATCTTTGGAGTTTATTGTTTTATTTAGAACCTAATGGTAAAGTGTGAGTAGAATTATCATAACCAATATGAAGAGCGGCGAATGCCAGTCTGTCCAAGTTGTAACGATGAAAACCCGCAATTAGGCGCACCGTGTATGCGTTGTTCAGGGTATCACTATGTCCCGGAATCCTCGTTAGAGGATGCCAAAGATGATCCACGAATCGGTTCTATTTCGGCTGAGAAGTATGTCATTCTGGGATTGATCAACGAAGGCGGAATGGGGGCTGTTTATCGCGCCCTACAAATGCCTGTGGAGCGGGAAGTCGCGGTAAAAGTCTTGCGAACCGAACTTACCGATAGTGATCAAGCAGGTGATCGTTTTATCCGTGAAGCACGTGCCGTTTCTCGCCTAAATCACCCCAACATTATTACCCTTTACGATTTTGGTTTTGATTCTAACCGTCATCCTTACATGGTGATGGAATATGCGCCGGGGGACAGTCTCGCAAAATGGATCCGCAACCCGACGATCACCCTTGAACGTATTGTAAGTGTAACCCATCAAATTCTTTCCGCTCTTTCGGAGGCGCACAATCAAGGCATTGTGCATCGTGACTTAAAGCCGGATAATATGATCGTTTCTTCAGCAAAGAAGAAAGACAATATAAAACTTCTCGATTTTGGTATCGCTCGACTGATCAACGAAGGCGCAACCCGTTCATTAACCCGGGAGGGTGAGGTGTTTGGAACACCACATTACATGGCTCCAGAACAAGCGCAGGGTAAGAAGAACGTCGGGCCGCCAGCTGATATCTATGCAATGGGAATCATGCTCTACGAAATGATCGTAGGGCAATGCCCCTTTGACGCACCAACGCCATTGGCCGTGTTATTCATGCATATTAACGAGCCCCTTCCTGAGGTCATTCCTAGGGAAAACGTGGTTGTACCGGAACTGCTGGCGCAAATACTAGCCAAAGCCACCTCAAAAGATGCCGATGATCGCTTTCAGGACGCCAATGAAATGATGTTAGCCGTTGAAGACCTCATTGCGGTGATGTCAGGAAACCTAACCAATATTCGCGACTTAACGGGCGAAATTCAGATGTCCTCTTTTTCGGCCGATGCCAGCTCAAATTTTGCGACGGCAAAAACCCAAGCGCTCACCGATGCTTCTCATTCATCAGATTTGACAGTATCCCCAGCTGATCGGTCATACGAGGACGAGTCCAAATCCAATAAAGCGCTTTGGGTTATTTTAGGGCTGCTTTTTGTGTCGATGATCGTCGTTGGCGCAGTTGTCCTTTCCTCGGATGACACCGGTGAACAAACGAAAGAAATCGTTGAAAAAATAGAGCCCGAAAAGGAGATCATAGCGGTCGTGCCAGACAAGGCGTTGGAGGAAAAAGAAACCTTGGCCAAAATCGAACTCGAAAAGAAAAAAGCGGCCGAAAAAGAAGAAGCCACGAAGAAGGCCAAAGCGCTTGAAAATGCAAATTTAGAAAATTCGAATATCAAAAATGGGTCCTCCGAAAGCGACAATAAAAAAACGCAAAAGCCCAAAAAGAAAACGAAGAAACCTAACAATAAAATTGCAAAGAAAGTCGAGAAAAAGACAGAAATAAAAACCTTTACCCCTCCTGAGAAAAAAGAGATAAAGAAAAAGAAAGAAAGCGTCTCGAAGTTCAAAAAAATAGAAGATAAAAAGCCAATGAAGTTTAAGAGCCAATAATCCCCCCTCCTTCCTCCCAAAAACTTCCCTCCAAAACCCTTCTTTATTCAACAATAGAGAGAATACTTGACTCAATCCGCTTTTCGATGAACAATCGAGTAAGTTTTAGCATCGAAATATAATGAAAAATTTTTCCAGTACTATCCTCTCTCTCTTGCTTATTTTCCTCATCGCATTTCCGACGACCGCGTTCGCTGACGCTGCCACGGCTCAGGTTTTCTACGAAAGCGCCGCAAACGAATACGGAAAAGGAAATTACGGTAAAGCGGCGGAGTTGCTCTACAAAGCCTATGTTAACGATGCCAACTTGATTTATGCTTACAACCGAATCCTAGCTCTCCAAGCCGATAAACAATACACAGCGGCATTAAAAGAGCTTGAGGTCTTCGAAAAACAAATGATGAACGATTCCGAAAAGCGTTTTGAAGACGTTCCAGAAATTAAAAGCAAACTCCAAGCCCAAGTCGAAACCGCCGTCAATGTAAAAAAAGATCCTGTCGTGAAAAATAAAACGAAAGACGACGATAATAAAACGAAAAAAAAGGACGATAAAGACGATAAAACGGTTACTCCTCCGTCTGAAACTGGAATGAACTCTTCCCAAGTTGCAGGACTAACCATCGCCGGCGGTGGCGCAATTATTCTAGGTGTCGGAATTCTGTTTGTTACAGGCGAATTACTCGATCCCGATCTTAAAAATCGCGTACGGGTAGTGCGTGATTACATTGACAATAATAATATCAATGAAGATGACGATACTAAAAAAGCCCAAGCGATAAAAAAGAGCAAAGCGTACGACTCTGAAAATTGCTCCCCTTTCGGGAGCATAGGTCAAAGTTGTGCTGCTATTTATTCCGACGAAGAATCTAAGGTGTCATTGCACGAAACAATTGCCCTCACTGGAATCATCGCAGGATCTGCACTGATCATTGGTGGTGGAATACTCTATCTCGTATCCGGCGACGATACACCCACTGAAAGTGCACAATCTGGAGAATTTAATTTTGCTCCTTATGTCTCCACTGAGGGTGCTGGCGCAACCTTTCAACTCACCTTTTAATGCCCTCGCCCGATTCTAAAGAAGATCCCCTTCACCTTCTCTTTCAGTCGATTCAGGACGCAAAAACCATTCCCGATCCTGCGCTTTACCAACCCGATAAAAACGATCCTATCTTTAAGCTTATCCACGGCGGGAAAAAAAGCATCGGCCAACAAAACGCACCAAAAGCAGCTTCAGTCCAAAGTGCTTTACTTTCCGATCTTACCCGTCGCTCCATCCTCTCACGAGATCTTCGGGCAACATCTAGGTTAGAAGCAACAGATCTGGCCATCGCCGCACTGGAAAATCCCTCACGTGAGAAAATAGAGGCCATCCTTCATATCCTTATTTCTGGATAATTAGGTCCCAGTCCTCCTTGCACAACGTCCCTAGACTCGGTATCTCGCCTTACCAACTTTGGAGAAACCATGTCTACCTTCTACGTTACCACACCGATCTATTACGTTAACGGTGCCCCTCATCTGGGCCACGTATACACAACGCTCATCGCCGATACCCTCGCTCGCCATTATCGTGATCGTGGCGATGAGGTCTTCTTTATGACAGGAACCGACGAACACGGGCTCAAAGTACAACGCGCCGCGGAAGCTTTAAATATTTCGCCCCAAGCTTTGGCGGATGAGAATTCCGCGAAATTTAAAGCGGTCTTCGATAAATACGAACTCACCTACGACCGCTTCATTCGGACGACCGAAAAGGAGCACGAAGCAACCGTGACCGAGGTCGTCCGGCGGATGAAGGCCAAAGGCGATATTTATTTGGACACCTACGCGGGTTGGTATTCGGCCTCGGACGAGGCCTTTTACGACGAGGAAGAAATCGAAGATGGACACGCAAAAGAAAGCGGTTCGACAGTAGAATGGGTTGAAGAATCGAGCTATTTTTTCCGATTGAGTAAGTACGCCTCCCAACTCCTTGACTGGTACAAAGAAAACGAATCCCACGTGAAACCCGAGTCCAGACGTAACGAAGTTGCCTCTTTTGTATCCGGTGGATTGCGTGATCTCTCCATTTCTAGAACGACCTTCGATTGGGGTATCCCTTTTCCCGACGATCCTGAGCACGTCCTCTACGTATGGGTGGATGCGCTTACAAACTACCTCACAGGTGTAGGAGGTTTTGAGGACAAAGAACGCTTCGATAAATTTTGGCCTGCCGACTGTCAGTTGATCGGAAAAGATATTCTCCGCTTTCACGCCATTTATTGGCCAGCCTTTCTTTTTAGTATTGATATCGCACCACCTAAACAAGTTTTCACGCACGGTTGGTGGATTGTGGAAGGGAAAAAAATGTCAAAAAGTCTCGGTAATTTTATCGATGCTGGAGACCTCGCTGACGAATTTCCTTTGGACCTTCTTCGCTATTTTCTCATCCGCGAGATTCCACTGGGGAGCGATGGGAATTTCGCACGCTTACGCGTAGTGGAGCGTAATAATAGCGAGCTCGCCGATAATTTAGGTAATCTTGTGAATCGTAGTTTTGCAATGACTGTCAAATTTCTCGACGGTCAGATCCCGGTCATCGAAAACCCAGCCCACGAAGAAATTGATCTTGCGCTGATTGAAAATGCTAAACTTGCTTACGAAAACATACTTCGTGCAATGGATTTACGTCAAACCCATAAAGCGCTTGAACGCGTGATGTCTTTTTCTTCGGAGATCAATCTTTACATTCAGCAAACCCAACCTTGGAAGCTCAATAAGGAAGACAATAAAGACCGCGTTAGTCGTGTTCTTTACAATATTTTGGAAGCCATTAGATGGCTTGCCATCCTCGCCAACCCCTTCCTCCCCAAAACAGTTCCGGTGATTTTAGAAGGTTTAGGGAGTCCTACAACGGAAGGTTTGAAAAATCTTCAGTGGGGTGATCTGAAGCCAGGAAAGGTAAACTCTCCTCCTGTTTTGTTCGAAAAGTTTGATCCGAAAGATTTTGAAGTAGCAGTCGGCGAAGCACCTCAACCTGAGGCAGCTACCACCGACAATAACTACATCGAATTCGATCAATTTCTATCGGTCGATATTCGCGTAGGTAAAATTCTCAGCGCCGAAAAAATAGAAGGAGCCGATAAACTTCTTCAATTAAGCGTCGATCTAGGAGAAGATAAAAATCGACAAATCGTGGCAGGTATTGCGACCTCTTATGAAGCCAAAGCAATTATAGGAAAACACGTCGCGGTGGTGAGCAACTTAAAGCCTCGTAAAATTTTCAAAATATTAAGCGAAGGGATGCTCCTTGCCGCTGATAGGAAAGATGGAGGATTAGAACTGAGCTTCTACCCCGAAGATGTTCTCGTAGGAACGCGTCTTTCTTAATGGCGACACAAGACTATTATTATCTATCTCAATTTCGAAATCCCGAGTCGCGCTTACGTGCGTTGAGCGAAATTCCACTCGACCAGCCAGCCTTGATCGATATCCTTCTTCAAGCGCTGGAGGACCCCTACCCTGGTGTCCGATTTCGTGCCGGTGATCGACTCGCGAACCTTGAAGGTGTCGAAGAAAAGGTACGCGCGCTTTTTGGCAATGCAACATCGAAAACCAAACAGGCAGCGTTGCTGGCATTTCGGAAAGAACATGTAGAACAAGAAAGCGAAGACTTGGTGCTCGAATATGCGTTATCACCCCGTGAACCGAGTCTGCGATATCACGCGTTATTGGCCCTGCATTTGTTTGCCAAAGAATCCCTTTTGAAATCGATTAGTGAAGCCATATTTGACGATGGAGATGACGACGCGTTGATTATCGCCGCGCAATGGTCGGCGATTTATCTTTGGAAAGATCATATGGGGGCTATTAAAAAAGCCTTCACCGATTCGACGAACAAAGATCTTGGCTTTCAACTTGCTATCTCACTTAGTAAACTCGTATCCGATCTGTCACAGATGCCCGAAGGAAGCCAAGCGCAGATCATCGACGCAGTGTTGGATGATAAAATAAGCATGACCGCCTGCCAAGCTATCGCTCGACTTAAAATCAGCGACGCAATAAAAACCCTGCGTAGAGTACCCAATAAAATCTTCATGCATGAATTACTTAAGGTCGAGGCCGCCGCAACTCGGGCAATGCTCGGTGAAAAAGAGGGAAAAAAAGCGCTAGGGAAATATATTGAAGATAAGCGAGAACATGTATCAAGCTACGCTTGTGAATGCACAGGTCGTTATAAGATCGACCTCGCTAAGAGTCTTCGAAAGGCACTGAAGAAAAAAGATGACCGAAGGATCGCCGCCCAGAACGCACTAGATGCACTGGAAAAGATCTAACCTTCCGAGATCAAAGCGTCAAAGAATGGGACGATATGGCGATCCGATTTCCATCAGGGTCTCTCGCGTAGGTTGTAAAGGTGGTTCTACTTTCGATTCCTCCGCCCTCTTTTTCAATGCGCCCTTCAGCGTCCTCTCTTTCGTCTGCCGACATTTGAAAGGCGATAAGAAAGAGTCCACAGTGCATGCCTTTGGCGTCAAAGGTCGGTTCCGGCGCCGACCCGTCTAAGCGCTCCACCATCAACACACCCGAGTCCAATTCGAGCCAGATAGATCGCATTCCCACCTCGTCACTTTGGCGAGATCTCTCGTTCAACAAAAAAACATTGCGGTAAAATCTCGCCAAGGACAGGACCTCTTTTGTTCCGATAGCCAGATGATGAAGATGCATGGTGATCACATAAAAGTTAGGGTAGAATGCTGCGAATTATCCTTATAAAGATATTTCGCTTTTTTCAAAAGACAAGGAGCGCACTATGTCTGATTCTTATAAATTTAGCATCCAGAAATTCGAAGCAGTGGAGATGCACTATATGTTTCGAATCGAATTCAACGGTGAAGAACAATCGTGGGCAGTGCCCAAAGGTCCCTCGCCAGATCCACGCGTAAAACGTTTGGCTATACCCATTCAATCCGACATTCCGCTCGATTTTGAGGGTGTTTTCGGTGAGGGCGACAAGCCCAAAGTCATCGTCTGGGATTCTGGTTCTTTTGTTCCCTATGCGCTTGATGACCAACCTCTTTCCATTAAAGAGGGATTGGAGGTAGGAAATTTGTCCATTTGGCTGAAGGGCAAAAAGCTGCAAGGTGGTTTTTCCTTTCTTCGTATTGACGAGGGCGAAAATGAAAGATGGTTTATGATGAAAATTTTCGATGCCAAAGCGACATCGATGAGAAATCCTGTTATCACCGAACCGCTGTCTGTCGTCTCGGGAAAATCAGTTGAAGAAATCGACTAAACTAGAAAGAATTTATACCTCAGGGGAACACCTGCCTCGCGGTCCTCGTTTTGGAGATATTTTCAATGTGGATATCGTTGATATCGACGAAAAAGGACGGGGTTTGGCTTACCTTAAAGTGACGGTCGGTCCTCAGGAAGAAAAACGAAAGTACACCTTTGCGGTAAGGAGCGGCGTACCTGGCGATCGTGCCGATATTCGCGTCACCAATTCCCACCGCAAAAAGAGAGAGGCACGTATCCACCGCCTCATCGAAGAAAGCCCTTTGCGCATTCGGCCGGAATGCCCTCACGCCGATCCTTTCGCCGAACGCATGTGTGGTGGATGTTCGCTACAATCTGTGGGATATGAGAACCAACTCCTCCTAAAAGAAAAATTCTTAAAAAAATTATTTGAAAATCGCGGACTTGATTCTGCGCCGATCCAATCCATGCTCGGTATGAGCTCTCCGCGTTATTTTCGAAACAAAATGGAGATCAATTTCGGGGAGTCTAAAAAGTTCGATATCGGACTGGGTATGCATCCGCCGGGTTACCATTACGAGGTTATGGATCACGAGACCTGTCTCATCGGTCCCAAACCGCTCATCGAATTTATCGAAAAAATACGTGAATGGGCGATTGCATCCGAGCTCGTTGTCGCCCGTCGTGAAGAGGGAACCCTTCAAGCGATTGGTCTCAGGATTGGATTTCAATCGGTGGCCATCGAACTCATTGTATCCCATGAAATCGCCCCTGAATTAGTAAACTCGCTTAATGTTCTTGTAGAGTCATTGTTCAATAATCCATCCTTGGCGGTCACTGTTCTAAAAGCCCAGCGCGGAACACCGACGACACGAAAATCCACGCATATCAGAGGTCCCCTCAAGTGGAAGGAAACGCTCGTCGTGAGAGGAAAATCCTACGATTTTGAAGTGAGCCCAGGGGCCTTCTTCCAAACCAATTCTCTTCAAACAGGTCTGCTTTATGAAAGCATTTTAAACGAAGTTGATGCGTTGATCGAAAACGAAAAAACCTCGATTTGGGATCTCTATTGTGGAAGTGGCACGATTTCATGTGTCCTCGGTGAGTATTTCGAAAATGTTGTTGGTATCGATATTATCGAGGCATCGATCGCCGACGCGACGATCAATGCTGATACGAACGGCATTGAAGGCTGCACTTTTATCTGTGCCGATGCCCACGAAATATTCAACGAAAAAGGCGTTCCCGATATCATCGTTGTAGATCCACCTCGCGGTGGCCTGACCCCAAAAGTAATTTCGCTCATCTGCGCGTCAAGAATTTCGGGAATCGTTTACGTATCGTGTAATCCCAAAACCCTCGTCCGAGATCTTATCATGTTTGAAGAAGGCGGATTTTCGATGGAGAAGGTCCAACCCGTGGACATGTTTCCTCACACTTTTCATATGGAAAATGTTGTAAGATTACGACGCGGTTAAGATGGGCGTCGTTGATTTCATTATTTTATAATGCAAGCGTCAACGGGAGCCTGGCAGCTTCCATTTACACAATCTGCTGAAATACACTCATCCGAGTTTCCACAAGATCCTGTTTCAACGGCCTTCTCGCATTTTTTAGCACTACCGCAAAAGAGAGGGGCTTCACAAAAATTATTAGAACAATCTTGCCCTAATGTTTTGTAAGCACGGCATACGCTATCACAATAATAGCCGAGGCTACATACGGTGTCCTCAAGGCAAGCATCGCCCGGGGCCCCGATTTTTGGTCCCACACAGGTCCCTTCGATGCAGGCAAATGGTACGGCGCATTGCGAGAAGTTGGCGCAATCGCCTCCATCAACATGGAGGGTTTGGCATAGTCCGGTTTCGGTATCGCAAAATTCTGTGGAACCACAAAGTTCGCCGTCCGAACACTCAAGAAGAGGAAGCTCTCGGCACTTCCCTGGACAATCATCACAAATCATTCCAGCAGAGCAGTCGATTGCGTTTCGACATTCAGCGTCGACCAATCCGGTGCCGGAAATTGCACCTTCGCATCCGCTAATATTTTTTGGATTAGGAATAAGTGTCCCAAGGTCATCGCAGCTTATGGCACCGATGGCGCTAATACACTGTCCTTTTTTCGATTCGTCGTAGGTCAGTCTTCCAGCGTCCAAGGAATCTTTCCAGATTAAGGGATGGTCGCGATTGACTAAGGATTCCAAACAGGAGGCCGTGGTCGCTATGCGTCCACCTTCGGCGATTTGGGCAATGCTTACTGTATCTTTACATTCGATGAAGCGCTCACAAACCTCAAGAAAGAAATCGTATCCAAACTGAACAACGGGCTCGTTGCTTGTAAGGGTTGGGACTTCACCGGTAGAATTATTCGTACGAAGGACGTTATTGGGCCCCACATCATTATTTTTACCGTTGTTTGCGCCATTATTCGGACCGCCGTTATTGGCTCCATTGTTTTCTCCGTTATTTTGTCCGACGAGCGAGGTTCCACCGTCGCCTCCGCAAGAAAACGAAACAGAGGCGAGGAGTAGAAGCGAAAAAATTCTCAACATTTTAGGATCCGATCGAGGGTAAAACTTAGTAGGTAATCGTGCCATGGACGTCAATGCCGCCATTGTCGTTAGGGTACAACAAAACAGTCATAAATTCACCATTCTTAGAAAATTGAAGTTGTTGAGCATCATCGCCTTCAAACCCGACGTGCTTTTTTAATTTTCGAAACATTGAGGTTGTTTCGGTCATCGTCCACCCTCTTCTAGCCATTGAATCGATGTAAAATTTTGATGTACCATCCATACTTCTTCTGGTTTGAAAAGAGTTGATTCTATAGGGGCTATCGGATCTCAAATCTGCGAAACGCGTAAGTCGTGTACATCCGGGACAAGAGGGGAATTCAACATCAGGCTCTGCTCCAGGACCATCATATCCTGGCTTCATTTTCTTGAAATCGAAATCCTCGCCACTAAACATCGCAATCGCCTCTGAACCTTGACCGTTGCTGTTCTTCTTGATTTCGATGAAACGATGTCCGCGAAAAAGCGCGGCGGGCCCTTTCACTGCGGTCTCGATAATTTTATTAAAATCTTCGTCCTTCTCGATATCGCCTCGCGTCAGCATTCCTCCCATCGAAACGTAATCGTCTTCGATTGAAAGGGGGACAATTTCTCCAGACATCGATGCCTTGAGAAACTCACCGGAGTTATCATTGGTATGCATCCAACGTTTCGAGTTGATGCCCTCTG